>JBNJDR010000009.1:0-51358 GCA_051745085.1 Bacillota bacterium
CTAAAAACACAAATAAATTTCCTATTATTTATAAATATTCAATACCCACCAGGAAAACTCCTTTATTTCATTAATCTTCTTTTAAAAATTCCACAAAAAAGATGCCAAAAACAGCTATCATACCAGCAAGCACCGCGGCAATAGCCATATTGAGCGTTACTCGAGGAGAAACAGGGCTTGTAGGCAGATAAGCCGCATTAACGATTTCTGCATTTTCCTTTTCAGCAAGTTCATCTTCAATCTCAAAAATTCGTTCTTGCTGACGGTCGTACTCCTGAATATATAGCGAGATCCTTTGAGAAATGCTGGTGTCTATCAAATTACGGGCAGCAGCATCTAAATCTGTTTCAGCTAATTCCTGTACCTGCTCTTCGGCTGCCATAATCTGTTCATTATATTCCTCCCGCCTATTTTGATAAGTTTCTAATTCATTCTGCCGCCGGTTCCGCCATCTGTTAAATTGTTCTTCAGAACCTTCTAAAAAAGCTTCAGTTAATCTGCCTGCGATCTGATGAGCCATCTCTGCAGATGGAGCCTCCACTTCCAAATTGATCATATCTGTATCATCAATTCTATTAACACTAATATTATTAGTAACATAACCTCTATACCTGGAAGTATCAACTTCATAGCCAAATTCAACCAGGAGAGAACCGGCAACCGAAGCGCTCCTTAAGGTTTCCTGTATCTGCTGAGGTGAACTATAAGGTCCAGAAACATCCGTCATCCTTAAAGTAGCTTCCGTTCGATAGGTTTCATCTAAAAAATAACTGCTGAACACCCAGGCTGCTAAAATAGAAACTATTATAACCCCGGCTATCAACCATTTTTTATTCCAGAGCAGCATAATATATTCTCTTAAGTCAATTTCGTACTCATCATATTGATGGTCATGTTCGGTCATTAAGAAACCCCTTTCAATTTTATAAGTATTAATTACAATATAAGTCAATCATTAATATTATACAATGTTTTATTAAGCTCTGCAATATTTTTTAACCCTGCTCATCGGTTTCTACTTCAAATAAAAAGCCTTCGTCCTGACTCCGACCTGCTGATAAACCTCTCCCTCCGAAAAGATCTAAATGATAAGAAACGATAAACTCTCTCTGGATATGATCATAACTAAAGCGGAGTTCGCGGCAGTGCAGTTTTTTACGCAGAGCAATACTTGCTTCTCTTAAACGATCTTCTACGGGCTGCTCGAAATCATATCTAATCCTGCTGGAAAGAGACCACCCATAATCTCCTTCGATCTCGTAGTCGATATTGTTTCTTAGTGACTGCAGGCGGTTTAAGTTTAAGTCATAAGCTAAAGAGGTTGTAGCAGTAAAACTGTTACTTCTATACCTACTAACAAAATCAAGCTGATCAGAAAACTCCATCTCATTCAAGTCATATTCTGTTTCCAACCGGAGCTGCCAGTTATCGTTCGGATTAACTCTAGCAATTCCCAACAAAGGCAGATAACGAAAATCAATTAAATCATATCCTCCCTCTAAACTCAGGTCAACCACATCCCCTCTATAACGCATTTCACTCTCTACTACTTCTTCCGTGACTACTTCATCAAAGTTAAACGGGGTTCTTCCAAAACTTGTGGTATAAGCATGAGTATTGGTAAAACTCAAATTATTAAGCAAGTCTAAGTCCAGGCTAACTTCGCTGTTATACGTTAGTAACCTCGGCATTCCCTCATCAACGTCTGGAACATGATAAAGATTACCTGATAAATTCTGTTCGCTTGTGAGCTCAGCAAAATTAAAAGGCCTCCAGTTCCGCCTAAAATCCAATATGGCCGCACTCCTATACCCGCTAATATCAGTTTCGTCTTCAAAATAGCGACCAAGCTGGAGCTGATAATTAAAACTACCCCGCGGACGATAATATAAATTTATTTCAGGCCAGCGATAAAAGCTTACTGACGCATTTTCGTCGCTGAAACTCGGAGCATCTCTTTCCAGGATTAAATCATATGCAAATGGGTTGAGCTGCCTACCCACTTTAAACATGCCAGCCCAACGTTCCTGCAGATCTACATCTGGTTCTTTAAGCTGGCCTGTTTCATACGCAGCTTCAGCCTGCCAGCCATCTCCCCAGCTATAATCAGACTCAACTTCCAACCATTCTTCTCGGGCTAATCTCTGGTCGGTCTTCAATTCAAGATCTCTTGAGTAATCGAGCGCAAAATTAAGACCCCCGGCAAAAGCTTTTGCTAACCCAAGCTCTATTCTGCTATCCCGCTGATCATAATCCTCCCGGTTAAAATAATCGGTCATATCTAAATTATAATCAAGATATAAATCAAATCCTCGGGCAAAACTTCTATCATAAGCCAGGTTTACTGAAGCCAATTCCCGGTCATCTTCCTCTGAATTTTTATAAATCTGTCGTTCGTAATCTACAGCTGCCTGGGCTTCATAATCATCAGTTTCATTACTAATGACCAGGTCCCCTTTGGCTACATACCGATTATCGTAATCAAAATAATTGAGCAAAAGCCCTGATTCCCAACCCTCATTAATATATTCATGATCAAGAGTGAATTCATAGTTAAATAACTGATTAAGATCAAGTTTATTATCCTGGGTATAATAATACAAATATCCCTTGTGCTTATCATTATGTACATAATGTTGTTTTATTCCGTAAGCCTTGCCTGTTAATTGGTAGTAATCCAAATAAAGTTGGCCGGGGCGCTCAAGCAGTTCATAATTATAAGTTAATTTGCCAAACCAGCCTCTTAAGCTGCTGTAACCATATTCGAACTCCAAGTTAGTCCTATCGTCATCAAGAGAAATGTATAGGACAGGCCAGTAGAAAAGAGGTAGATAACCATCCAGTTCATAAAAGACCACATTATAGGCTACTAAGTAATCGCCTGGATAAATTTCAATAGTAGTAGCCTGAAAATAATTATGTGGTTCATCCAGGTCACAGCCGGTAAAACTTCCTGGAGACATCAAGATCTCTTCAGGATTACGCAAATACTCATCTGCTCCTTCTTCGAGTTTTATCGAAATCTCATCAGCATGAAAGTGATAAATTCCATAGTTACCTTTAATCCCGGTAGAAAGTTCAACAATTCCCCGCTCTCTATCAATTCTCAAACTTTGTCCTGAAAGCGAGAGCTGTTGAGCTGCAGCCTGATCAGAAAAAACAAAAACGAATAATAATCCCATACAGGCAAGCAGGAAAATCACCTTTTGCAAAAAAGACTTATTCTTTTTGTATAAAGACAAATCTTGAGCAATAATTTTGATCAGCCCCTAATTTTTATCTTTTAAATTATATTCTGTCTGCTGCTTCTTGATCAATAATTATCGTAACAGCCGGATGTGTATGCAGAAGCGAAGCCGGAAATTCGGTAGTAATTTTACCGTCGAGCAGCTTTTCTATCGCTCTTGCTTTGGAATTACCATTGGCCAGCAGTAAGATTTGATCTGCCTGTAAAATGGTCCCAACCCCCATAGTTAGAGCTTCTTTAGGCACATCTTCCTTAGAATCAAAAAAACGACTATTAGCCTCTACCGTCTGGGGAGACAGCTTAACCCTGTGAGTATAAGCATGTAATTCTTCTGCCGGCTCATTAAATCCAATATGCCCGTTCCGTCCTATACCTAGAACCATTAAATCAATTCCGCCCGCTTTTTTAATCTTCTCCTCATAGAGTCGGCATTCCTGCTTCCAATCGTCCAAATTTCCATCCAGAAAAGAAATGTTTTTTGCTTGCAGATTTACTTCCTGAAGAAAATTTTGCTGTAAGTACTGATAAAAACTGCGGTCATGTTCTCGGCTAAGACCTATATATTCATCCAGGTTGAAGGTTGAGGCTAAAGAAAAATCCAGGCCTTCTTCTTGATGAAATCTGCATAATTCCTGATAAAAACCTAAGGGAGTGCTGCCGGTAGGCAGGCCTAACACTGTTTGCGGATTAATTTCTATCATTCCAGCTGCAAAACGAGCAGCTTTCTTGCTCAATTGATTATAATCTTTAACTATTTCTAATCGCATTAACTATCCTTCCTTTCTAGCTGAATATCGCCACTTAAGTTTTTACCAAAACTAAACTTAAATATATGGTTTTCCTGAAAATAATAAGCCTGATTCCATTCTATAGGTTGTCCGTCCAGCAAATATGTTATTTGATCAAAATAAAGACCCAATTTACCTGGTTCCATATCAAGACTTTGAGCTAACTCGTCCTGGATAATAACTGCTTTAACAGTAGCCTCGGCTCTTCCCAGGGCCAAATTATATTTCTGCTGCAGTATCTGATAAAGTGAATTCTCTGCAGTAAGCACATCTAAAAGATCTGGAGCAGGACCCCAGGGAATAAATATTTTTTCTTGAAGTAAAGGTTTGTCTCCAACCCACCTTCTCCTTATAAAGGAGTTCACTTTCTCTCCTACCAGTAAGTTCAATTTATCGGCTATTTTTTGGTCTGCTTCTCTCACCTTTACCTCTTTAATCTCTGTGGTTAATTGATGTTTTGTCTCATCTAATTGAGCGGACAAGCTAACTAAGGGAGAAATAGTCTGCGCATCGTATCCTCGACTCACATAAGTCCCGCTTCCTTGAGCTTTATTTAACCATCCCGCTTTAGCTAAATTATCCAAAGCTCGATGTACTGTCATTCTGCTGACACCTAACTCTCGGGAAATTTTTCTTTCAGCCGGAATTTTATCTCCTGCCTGCAACTGTTCCTTTTGGATTAAACTTTTAATCTCATCTTCAAGCTGTTGATACAGAGGTATATTTTTTTGCATATCCAACTTAATCGATTTTTCCAGCAATAACTACTCCCCCTAATTTTGCTTTGGTATATACCATTATATCAATTTCAAGACAGATGTCCAGAATTTAACGCAGTAAAACAGCAAATTTAAACTTGACATAACAACTCTGTTTAATATATCATTTAGATGAAAGGATGATATATATGGTTAAATTTAATGATATTACTGGATTAATCGGGGATACTCCTCATTTTCAACTAACCAGGTTTGCAAATAATTCTAATAATGAAATATATATTAAACTTGAGATGAACAATCCGGGCAAGAGTGTCAAAGACAGGATCGCCTGGAATATGATCAGGCGCGCGGAGGAAAATGGAAGTTTAAGTAGTGGAGGAACTATCGTTGAGCCAACCAGTGGTAATACAGGTATCGGTCTGGCTATGTTAGGAGCAGCCCGGGGTTATCAGGTTATTTTAACTATGCCTGATACGATGAGCAGTGAGCGGAGGATGCTTCTTAAGGCCTTTGGAGCAGAGCTAGTATTAACACCAGGAAATACTGGCATGAACGGAGCAATTGATAAAGCAAAAGAATTAGTTAATAATAATACTGGCTATTATATGCCAAACCAATTTAACAACCCAGCTAATCCAGAAATCCATCGACTAACTACCGCCCCAGAAATTTTTGCTGATTTTGGCCAGAACCTGGATTATATCGTTCTAGGGGTTGGAACAGGTGGCACGATAACCGGTGTGGGCAAATTTTTCAAAGATAAAAGCCCCATGACAAAGATCATCGCCGTAGAGCCTGCAGATTCTCCTGTTATCTCCGGGGGTAAACCTGGCTCTCACAAGATTCAGGGAATTGGGGCAGGCTTTATCCCGGATATTCTAAATACTGAGATAATAGACGAAGTAATCACGATCAGCAACAGCGAAGCTTATGAGGCGGCTCGTGAATTAGCCAGGTCAGAAGGCTTACTTGTAGGAATATCATCAGGTGCCGCAGCCGCAGCTGTCCGAAAATTAGCAGAACGAGTGGGGCCTGGCCAAAAAATACTAACTTTGGCTCCAGATAGCGGCGAAAGATATTTAACAACAAAATTATTCGACAAAAAACACTAGGTGTCAGACACCTACCGGTTTTTGTCGAAATATAGATACCCCCTTTTCTCACCAGGGGGTATTAGTTTATCTTATATTTAATCATCTTAATTACATCATCTCTTCTTCCTCGATCTCTTCGTCTACCACTAAAAGAGCATCCGAGCCGATATCACTGCGGTAGTGCATATCTTCAAAATGAACTTCTTCGACCAATTCATATGCGATATTGGCTGCATCCATCAGGCCATCGGCTAAAACTGTCAAATTCAAGACCCGGCCTCCCGCAGTAACATAATGTTCGCCGACCTTCTCCGTCCCGGCATGAAATATTATCAACTCATCGTAATGTTTAGCTTCGTCCAACCCATAAATAGGATAACCAGTCTCATATGTCAAAGGATATCCTCCTGAAGCCAGGACAAGGGTTACTGCTGTTTGCTCAGATAGATTTAATTCTCTCTTTTGAAGCCTTCCTTCTACAACTTCCAGCATCAGTTCATATAAATCCTCATCCAATCTAGGTAAGATAGCCTGAGTTTCAGGGTCACCAAAGCGAGCATTAAACTCAAGCACCCGGGGACCTGAATTGGTTATTATCAAGCCTGCATACAGCACACCTTGAAAGGATATTCCTTCCTGCTGGAGCGCAGACAGGGTAGGATACATAATATCTTCATATATTTCAGCTTCTAATTCCTGTGAAAGCCAATGAGCGGGAGAATAGCTCCCCATTCCAGCTGTATTTGGCCCTTGGTCTCCATCAAAAACCGCTTTATAATCCACAGCTGTAGCTAAAGGTAGTAGCGTTTTACCATCGGTCAAAGCAAAAATTGAAATCTCCTGTCCTTCCAGGAAGTTTTCTATTACTATTCTCTCCCCGGCATCGCCGAAAACTCTATCCTCCATTATCCTCTCCACTGCATCAAATGCTTCGGGCTCACCAGTTGCTATAACCGAGCCTCTCCCCCCAGCCAAACCTTCTGCCTTAATAACAAGGGGATAACTGGCATCTTTAAGATAAGATAATGCTGTACTAGGTTCAGTAAACACCTCATACTCTGCCGTAGGAATATCATATTTATTTAACAATTTTTTAGCAAAAACTTTACTCCCCTCTAACATAGCAGCCTCGCGCTCAGGTCCAAATATCTTCAATCCCCGAGACTTAAATTCATTAACGATCCCGGCGACTAAAGGTTCTTCTGGGCCTACCACAGTTAAGTCTATCTCTTCTTTTTCAGCGAAATCTGCCATAGCCTTGATATCCCCTGCTTCGATAGAAACGATCTCAGCTTGTTCAGCTATTGCATCACTGCCAGGGGCTACATATATTTTAGTTACATCTTCACTCTCGTATAATTTCCAGGCCAGGGCATGCTCTCGCCCGCCTGCTCCTACGATTAATACCTTCATATCTAACTCCTCCCTTCACCATCAACTTCTCCTCTTTTAGATCTTACTTAAAAGAACAGACCTCGGCGTATTGGTTTACGGATACATTCTCGCCTTTCTGGCCCGGTACTGATATAAGAGATTGGTAGATCCACTTCATTTTCAATCAAATCCAGATAACAGCGAGCTTCTTCAGGCAGTTCTATAATATCTCTCATGCCAGAAATATCGACGCTCCAGCCGTCCAGAGTTTGATATATCGGTTCCACTTTATCGTGGGCCAGCAGATCAGCTGGAAATTCTTTAGTTTCTTTTCCATCTATTTTATACGCTGTACATACTTTCAACTCAGAGAAACCACTTAATACATCCAGTTTAGTTATTACCAGTTCAGTAAAGCCATTAACTATACTGGCATATCGCAAAGCCGGCAGATCCAACCAGCCACACCGGCGCGGCCGTCCGGTAGTTACGCCGAACTCTTTTCCCTTCTCTCTCAATAAATCAGCTGTTTGATCATGAAGTTCGGTGGGGAAGGGCCCCTCACCCACTCGAGTGAGATAGGCTTTTGCTACTCCAATAACGTCATCTATATATTTCGGACCAAAGCCGGTGCCCGAAGTCACCCCGCCGCTGCCTGGATGAGAAGACGTCACGAAAGGATATGTACCAAAATCCAGGTCAAGTAGGCTGCCCTGCGCACCTTCAAAGAATATTTTTTTCCGCTTCTGTCGATATTTTTCCAAAAGAAACGGCGTATTCGCAGTGAACTCAGAAATCCTTTCAGCTAAAGGCAGCACTTTGGCTTTAACCTCATCAACAGAAACTTCTTCTTGCCCATAGACATTTTTAATGATTGCATTATGATATTCTAACGATGCATTTAACTTGTCCGTAAATTGATCTTCATCAAATAGATCCATAACCCTAATGCCGCGGCGGGCAACTTTATCAGTGTAAGAAGGACCGATACCCCGACCCGTTGTCCCTATTTTCTCATCAGCTTTTCTTTCCTCTTCTAACTGGTCCAACCGGCGATGATAAGGCAGAACTAAATGGGCACTTTCACTAATATATAAATTATCAAGGCTTATTCCTCTTTCTTCTAACATTTCCATTTCTTCAATTAAAACTACAGGATCAATAACCACCCCATTGCCTATAATACAAATTTTATCTTCATGTAAAATACCCGATGGGATTAAGTGAAGCTCAAACTTATCTCCTCTAACTACCACGGTATGCCCCGCGTTATTGCCGCCTCCATAGCGTACTATAACATCAGCATTCCGGGCGAGCATATCAGTTATCTTACCTTTTCCTTCATCGCCCCACTGGGCTCCAACTAATACTTTGTTAGACGATCTAGCCATAAATTTATTCTCCTTTTTGTTTAAGTCCTTGTTTTCTCTCAATTACAACTTAATAGTAGCAAATTAATTAAACTCAGTCAAGAAACCCGAATGATTATGAACAAAATTGAACTAAATATAATTTTATCTTATTTTATGTTTTTTCAGGCAATATTAAATTCAAAGCAGGAATAACCACCCTCATCCAGAACTTATATTATTACACAGTAGATATTTTTAAGATTTTATAAGGAGGTTTGCAACCGGTATGAGTAGCGAATTTTGGTACAGACAGGAAGGCATTGCTTTGAAAAGTTCCCCGGCTAGCAGGACAGTTTCTTTAGGCTCTGACCTGATTAACCGGGGTTTTTTGACCCAATTTCCTGGTCCAAGCCTGGCCGCATTTTTATTGCTGGCAGGAAGAGGAGCAGACATTCAGCCTGATAATATTAGTTTACAGGAGATCAATTGTCTTCTGCCGGGAGGCCTGGAAGAAATAATTGTAGCTCTCAACTATCTTAAGGAGAGAGGTATAATAACATTAGAAAAGCTGCCCACCGGTCACCCCCTTACCGATTTTTCAGATATTGATTACGAGGAAAAATTTTCGATTTCTCTTCACCCCGCGGGTTTATTGCCTGAACATCAGGAAAACAATATTAAATGCATCAAATCAGATGAAATGCTCGGACGAATTCTTGAATTTTTCCCCGGCCAACCGGGCTCGAAAGCAAAAGCTCAAGCTAAAAGCGAAATAGAACGGTGGTGCAAAGATTTTCCCGATGCTCTCTTAAATGAATTACTAAACCGAGTACATAAATGGTTAGAACATCCTCAAAATCCTCACGAACGCGCCCATTATTATCTGCGGGCTATTATCTCGGATTGGTACGAGAAAGATATTTTTTCTCTGGAAAAATTACAGGAATATGATAAACTTTATAGAGAGACCCGGGAACTAGCAAAAATTTATGGGTTCAAAAATTATCATCAGTTAAGTCCGATCCAGCTGGAAACTTTACAGAACTGGCTCAATGGAGAACAGGGGCTTTCCATTCAACTAGCCTGCTGGGCCGTGAAAAAAGCTGTTAAACAAAAAAGGGATGGTCGTCCTTCTCTTGACTATATTGAACGAAATTATATCGAACGTTTAAAGGAAGATGAAATTAAAACTACTGCCCAGGCTGAAAAACTTTTCAAAACCAGGCGTAGAGAAGGAAGAGAAAAACAAGCAAAAGAGTTCAGCATGGAAGTTCCTGTTACAGATAAAACCGAAGAGACCAGCCGCAGCTGGAACGATCTGTATTGGGAATAATTTTATTTGCAGGGAGGTTTAAAAGTTAGATGGCAGAAAGCACCCATGAATTTCAACTATTAGGCATTTTATTGCAGTATCCAGACCAGATTGACCAGGCTGCTGACGAGTTAGAAAACCGCCATTTCAGTGATCCACAGGCTGGTTTAATTTACGAAGAATTACTCAAACAATTTCAACGCGACGGAGCGATCTCCAGGACAAAATTACTTTTAAAATTAAGAGAAGGGGATCTGGTAAATAACCCGGAAGAGATGATGGAAAGGTTAACTTCCGGCTATAATACCAGAGATGAATTAAAAGCTACTATTGAATTAATCAAAGAAGAACATCAAAAAAGATTAATCCGAAAAGCAGCCCAACAATTACAAAATCTTGCTGGCGACCCAGATAAAACTATAGATGAATATCAATCTCGAGCTCAGGAGATAGTTTTTAATGCTACCAGCGAAGCCAGTGATTTAGAAAAACACATCTTTTCTATGGAAGAGGCTTTAATCAAGTCCTACGAATCCTATATCGACAGGCGTCACAACAGAACCGACACAGGCGTCCAGACCGGCTTCATGAGTCTGGACAGACTGATCGGCGGCTTTAAAAAGGGCCACCTTAATGTTATTGCTGCTTCCACTTCTATGGGTAAAACTGCCTTTGCCATTAATATCGCCAACAACATTTTAAAGCGAAATATCCCAGTTGGAATAATTTCTCTAGAGATGGAAGCTCAAGAGATAGTCGACAGAATGTTAGTCCAGGAAGCCCTGGTCAACGCCTGGAAGTACAGCCAGGGCGAAACTAATGACCAGGATGACGAAAAAATTTCCAGTGCTTTAAATAACATGCATGAATATCCTTTAATGATTTCTGATGAAAGAGGTCTAAACGTGGCCCAAATTAGAGCCAGGTTACGCAAGTTCAAATCTCAATTAGATGAACTCGGACTGGTTATTGTAGATTACTTACAGATGATAAAACTACCCGAAGAAAGCATGCAAAATACAGCCAGAGCTGTCGGAGATATTGTCCTCCAATTAAGAAATATGGCTTCAGAACTGGAAGTCCCCATAATTTTAATCTCTCAAATAAGTCGTAGTTTTACCAGCCGCCAGGACAAACGGCCGGTATTATCTGATCTTCGTGATTCTGGTAATATTGAGGAAATTGCCGATGGAGTTCTTTTCCTCTTCCGGGAAGCTCACACTTCAGCTGCTGCAAGAGAAAAAGCCGAGCTTGAAGGCAATGCAGGTGAAACTGATATCATTATAGCTAAACAAAGAACCGGACAAACTGGATTGGTTAAACTCCATTTCGATGAAGACCATATCCGCTTCTTAGATCCGGAAAATCAATCTTATGAAGAGGTGATGCCTGGTGCTGCAGGATAACAACCTGAAATTAAAAGCTTTTACCGCTTTTTTCTCAGCGTATGCCGATTTAAAAGATCAGGGTGATATCAGCGAAGAAGATCTTACCCAGGTTTCTCAACTTCTGGATCAATTAGAAGCCACCGCATATGAGGACATGATCGATGAATTGATGCGAATATTCCCGGATTATCAGCCTAAAGAGATCGGGATGTTTATGTTAGAAGAATAATCAAAAGCTCACCAGCTTGCAGAAGAGTTGGTGTGCTTTTTTATTTAACTTACCTTTTCTATTGATCAAGTATTATGCTAATAATTAATAATTATATTACTATAGTAGCATATCTATCAATAAAAATTTATGTTAAGCTGTTATATATTCACTAAATAATAATTGCTCTTGATAGTTTGCATTATAATTTAATAATATCTTTGATAAAGGCAACCCTGTCGTAAGGCAGGCTCGCAAAGCCAGAAGTCCATAGGTAATATGGATGGTTCAGCTGCCGAAGATAGTGGTGTTAATTAAAACTACTCTTCGGAGTAGTTTTTTTGTTTTTTACAGGTTTTTTCAGTTCAAAATAAGATAAAAGGAGAGGTATGATTAAGATGTTAAAAAGGTCAAAATTACCATTGCTGTTAGTTTCTCTGTTGTTTATTATTATATCAATTTCTGGATGTTCCAGGCCCAATTCGATAAATGAGGATATAGACGAAGATACCACCATCAGCGAATATAATGTTATTGTCGAAGAGCCCGGAGCTAACTTAGAAGAAGTCTTATATTACTATAAAATGGAAAATGCTGAAGTTAGTCTGGATGAACAAACGCAAACTACTGATGGTAATGGTGTAGCTACCTTCATTAATTTAAAAGAAGGAGAACATACATTAACAATAAAAAAAGACGGTTATGAAAATTATTCAAAAAATATTGATATTACTGGCGATGCTCTTCCAATAAAAGTCAATGTAAAACAAATACATAGTTCAGTATTAGATCCAGAAGTCAGAGAATTTAACTTAAATAATCCTGAAAACATTAATACTAGTATAGTTGGAAACGGGGCCATCCAGGTAGAAGGGTTATATAGAGTTCTCGAAAATGGTGGTTATACTTTAGAGCCACTAGATGAAAGCGATGCCTTTAATTTTAACAGTTCAAACAATACATTAATAATCAACAAAGAATATCTCTTAGATCACTCTAACAGTGACGTCTTAAAAATATTTGTTAAGTTTGATCAAGGTAGCGATTCACTTCTGACAGTAAATCTCATCGAAGAAGAAGTTAAACCTGATGCAGAAATTAATCCGTCAGTATTCACTTTTAATCTTGATGATCCTACCCCTATAGAAACAATTATAACCTGGAATCGGGCTTCCGAAATAACTTCTATTGATGCCAAAGTTCAGGGAGAAACACATGATGTTTTAAATGACCAAAGTTATAATTTAGACACTGAAACATCAACTTTAACAATAACTGCCGAAGATATCTTAGCAAATAATCCTAAAGTCGATGACGTCCTAGAATATCTTATTTCTTTTGACACAGGTGAACCAGCTTCTTTACTGGTAAATATCACAGAAAATACAGATCAGCCCGACGATGGCGACGACAGTAACGATGATCCTGAAGAACCAGATGAGCCTATAGATGATCCTGATGACCCCGGGGATGATCCTGAAGAACCAGAAGAAGAGCCGATTCCTGAAAACATCACCATCACTGGTAGCTTTAACTTCAAGCATAATTTCTCTGGCTCCGGAGTAGAAGCAAATAGCTTAACCTCCAGTTCTTCAGAAGTTTGGCAGTCTAAAAATACCGATATTCAGTTTCAAAACCAGACTCAGGAGAAAGAAGTGATCATTAGATTTCGTTCTAACTTATCCAAAGCCAGAGCAAGCGAGAAGGCTAGAGCACAGGGTTACCGCCCACTTGAATATTTGCCGGAATTGAATGCCCTCTTAGTAAAGGTCCCGGTTGGAAGCTCAGCACGTGAAGAAGTAAGTCAGTTAAGAGCTGATCCAGAAGTTCTCAATGCCACACCGAATAATCGAGTCGAAATTTATGATTATACTACACCTAATGACACTCATTACGAAAAACAATGGGGTAGTTCTGCTATGAGGCTCCCACAAACCTGGCGAGATAACACCGGGAGCAATAGAGTAAGAGTAGCCGTACTTGACACAGGTGTTAACGATCGCCATGCTGACCTTGCCCCCAATCTCAATCTTGACGATGGGTACAACTTCATTAATAACGATACCGATACAATGGATAGACACGGCCACGGAACCCACGTATCTGGAATAATTGGCGCTGTGGGTAATAATGGGTATGGTATAGCTGGTGTCATGTGGGATGTAGAAGTGATCCCCGTAAAAGTTCTGGGCGATGATGGGGTCGGTTCAGAATGGTCCGCAGCACAGGGAATACTATATGCTGCTGGGTTGTTAGAAGAGCTCCCCGTAGAACCGGTGGATGTTATCAACCTTTCTCTAGGATTAGATGGAAATAGTCCAACCCCTGAATTAATTCAGGATGCTGTACGCGAGGCAAGCAAAACCGGAGTAGTTATAGTAGCAGCTGCTGGTAATTCTGGCACCAGAAATGTTAGTTTCCCAGCGAAGTTTTCAGAGGTCATAGCAGTAGGAGCCTTAACCGATAATCAAAGTAATCCCCCTACCCTGGCCAGCTACTCAAGTTATGGGCCAGAAATTGAAGTAGTTGCTCCAGGCTCCCAGATATACAGCACCATCGGGGACCAGTCTATATCTTCGAAGTCCGGTACCTCAATGGCCTCACCTCAGGTAGCAGGACTAGCTGGCTTGATGATCGCTCAGGGAGTCCGCCCCTCTGACGTGAGAGGTTTACTCAAAGATACCGCTATAGACCTTGGTAGTGGAGGTTTTGATGAAAAATATGGTTACGGAATGATAAATAGCTACTGGGCCGCCAACCAGGCTAACGAAGTAAATATTCTAGTGGGAACGCGAGACGGCGAGAGTTTCAATCCTGTCGCGAGCACTAAAGTTCCTGTTACGAAGACCTCTTACACCATAGAAAATGTACCTGCCGGTGAATACGAAGTAATCGCCTGGCTGGATGTGAGGGCCAATGACACAATAGAAAATGGTGATTACTTTACATCTACCGGACTGGTTAACCTGATAAATAGTGAATATGATTTCGATTTCACTATAGAAGAGTACATAAAAAATTAAATACCTGTTCTCTTCGTTTTAAACCAGTAATTAAAATATCCTTTAAATATAATTGAGACCCCTGCGCAGGGGTCTCAATTTAAGTTTAACTCTTTTTAAGTTTATAGTTCGCAGTAATCGGTATTTATAACTAAAATAGACTGACTTTCTAAATCGCTAAAACTGTCTTTGAATCTCTTTAATAGATCTTCAACCTGATATTCCTGAACCGAGGAGATAAAAATCAAAAACTGCTCTTCCGTCCACTGACAGACAATCTCATTCCTCTGTAAATTTTCTTTTAATATAAATTTAAAATAATCCAGATAAGTATCTTTTTTTTGCACTGACTCAGAAAACTTAAGAGAAATAGAACAAAGATAAAGGGAATCATTATTGTGATTTTTTGTTTTGATCAAATAATCGGCAAACTGTTTACATATTTCAGCAGGAACTATTTTGAAATCATCACCGTTAGAGATAATTTTTTCCTTTATATCTTCCAGAGAGTACAATCCACTCTGAGGTTTAAACTCCTCATTGCTCTCCAACAATTGATGAAAATCAAGGGGTAGTTCTCTACCTTTTTGGATGAACAGGGTATTAAGTAGATCAAAATGATACTGGGCTTCCCTTTTATGTCCTCTTTTGAGCAGGGTTTTGATCAAAATATAGTAAGGTCTTTCTTCAAAAGGTTCAATTTGAATGGCTTTTCTACAGATATCTTCAATTTTTTGGTATTCTTTAAGTTCATCCAGTATATCGTATGCGGTGTTGATCGTTTCCAAATATAGTTCTCTGTAATATACCTGCGGTTTAATGATCCAGTGCGTACTAAAACTATTTTTTAAGTAATCGCCCTGGTAAAGATCGAGAGCTATTAATAAATGGGTAAGTGCTCCTTTTTCATCTCCAGCTGTCAGCTGTTTTTCTCCTAGATTATATCTTTCTTCAAACTCCAGAGCATCACACCAGATGGTTTCTTTACAATTCAGCAGATACCCTCCATGTTTATACTGAATATATTTGCCAGACTGATATTTCTCATCGATAAAAAGCATTTTTCTCAGCCTATAAATTCGATTCTCCAGGGCATTTTTAGCATCCACCAGCTCCATGTCAAAATCAAGATCCTCGATTATTTCTTCAATCGGTTTCACTTCTCCAGGATGGCATAGTAAATATTGAAATAATTCCCAGAGCTTACTCGATTGGGGCTTCTGCTCTGAGATTATTTTCTCGTCTTTAATTATTAAAAATTTGCCTAGAGTATAAACCTGCAAAAGTTTTGCTGCAATCGCAAACACCTCCTCCAAAGTTCAGTAAGCATTGAAAGTACAATTACCTTACTATACCTATGTCCTCATTATATCATATTATCTTTCCAAATGTTACATTAACTTTTTTTAATTATACTATTTATTAGAAAATTATAAAGCCAGAGCTCTCGAGCTCTGGCTTCTTTAGATTTTTTTATATATTCTAGCGGTTTATCAAACCTAAAAATAATAAATCATACCTGCTGAAACCCCGGTGCTTATATTGTCAGCCTGGTCTCGGTACAATGAACCTTCCAGACGAAACTCAAGGCCGCCCCCTAGATCACTCGTGTAATAAGGCACTGCAACCACGTTCCACCCACTGCTTTCTTTTAATAATGCTAAGCCAATATTGGTGAAACTATCCAAAGATGTACTTAAATTAGCGATAAATAGATCCTGCCCAGCCAGCATAAATTGAGTACCTGGAGCTCCCCCCCCGGCTAAACCTAAAACATATCCTAAGTTCATATCTCCTTTAATAAAGCGAAAATACTCGCCCTGAATATTAACCCTTCGCTGATCGAATTCACCTAAGAACCAGCTGTAGTCCATACCCAGCTGGATTATCCAGTCATCCAGGCTGCTCTCATGAAGATTATAATACCCGGCAGTTCCATATACTCCTATAGGCCCCAAATCACCGCTGTAAGTCATTCCAGCCCTATGTAAGCGTCGTCCTCCAGCGATTTCCTGACTGACCGCATTTAAACTAAAATCATAGCCCTGCCCGGGCAGGCGCAGGCGGGCCCCGTAGCCTAAATCAGTAAACTCACCTGTCAGATCAGGCCAGCTGATTACCGCCTGAAAACTACGGCCGCTTCCCAGGCTGTGATAATACCTGGCTCCATCTATTCCGGGAGTTATCGATCGGTCAGCTAAACCTTCTATTCCGAAACCAAAATCCAGGGGGTTGATTATCGCCCCGTAGGACCAGGAAACGGGCTGTCTACCCAGGGTGAGATGACTTGAATTCAGCCGGCTTCGGAGATAGAGATATTTAAAACTAAAATCGGTCTGGCCCTGATTCCTGATTCCACCCTGAACAACCAGGCGGGGTTCTAAGGTTTCACTGGTTGGTAAATATAGCTCCAACTCGGCTTCGGCCGAAATTGAGGTGCTTATATCTCCTGTAGATGGATAAATTAGTCCAGCATTAACATTTATCTCCCCACCTATATCCACCGCTTCAGCTGGTCCAGAAACGACTAATATCGCAAGAAAAATGATCAAACCTAATCCCAATAACTGCTGTGTCCGCTTCATATTATTTCCTCCCTACTGTAACCCTTCCAGAGAAAATGTTCCTTCGGGTATCTCTGGATTAAATTCCAATTCTTGAATTCGAAAAGTAGTGCTGCTGTTTTCCATCAACTGATCTTCCATAACCATCTCCACCGGATACCAGCGATCGTCATCAAACTCTTCTACTTCAGTAACCCGGGCTACTTTCAGAAGCCGGCCATTACGAGCGTAAAGTTCTTCTCTTAATCCGATGAATCTTTCCTGATCAACCCAAATTTTTCTTTGCTGATAAGCTACTTCTTTACCTTCTTTGGCGGTTCCCTCTATCACATAAGTAGGGCGGCCGTTTAATTCTTCTTCATCAACTCTCTCAAAGCTATATAAGTCCGTTAATTGTTCTGATTCCAACATATCCTGATAAGAAAAGTCGCTTCCCATCATGCCCTGCCGGAGCATATGGCCGGAAATACGAACCAGATCTTCTGCATCAGGGAAATACATCCAGAGTTCTTCGCCCTGTTTAAGATATTTGGTGCCTCTATCCCGAGGATTGGTGAATTCGGTCAAAGCATTACCTTCCTGGCTGTAACTGATCATTTCTTTTACGGTTCTTCTTTCGCCTTTTTGAATTATCATCTCCGCCTCCATTCGCGCAGAAAGGATATATTCATTATCATCACGGCGATTGACTATTTCTTCAGCAGTTAGATCCTGGGCCTGGAGAGATGTTCCGATAAAACCAACCCCAATAAGCAAAAATACCAAACTTAATAAAACTGTTCTTTTTAAAGCGCTATTTTCTAACATATTTAAAAACCCCCTTAGCATCTCTTTAAATTTCTCGGTGGAGCGCATCTACTGGTTCCATTTTAGCCGCATTACGGGCAGGCCATAACCCGGTTAAACTAGAAATTATTGCCCCTAACAAGAAACTAAAGATCAAGTTTTCTAAACTAAAAACTGGATAGATAACCGGAGTTAATATTATATCCATGTCCTGAAGCAGAGCACTGTAATAATCCAGGCCCACCTGAGACAGGTAATAGGTTAACGCACCGCCGGGAATAACACCGAGCAGACTGCCCAGGGTACCCATCATAGCACCTTCCAGGGCAAAGACCTGTAAGATTTCCCTTTTCTTTAAGCCCAGCGCCCCCATCATACCTATCTCTGAAGTCCTTTCCCTTACTATCATGATCATTGTATTGATCAAAACGATTGAGCCCAGCAGGATGAAGAAGACGTAAATAACATCGTAAATCCTAACAGCTACCTGGAAGTACTCCATAAACTCATCTCCCTCCTGCCAGGGAACGGCTTCATAGTTAGAGGACCCCTGAGCAGCAAAATAATCATCTATCCGACCTGCGATAGCCCGTGAATCTTGAAAATCCTCGGTATAGACCAATATTTCCGTAACTTCATCCTCAAGATACAGCATATTTTGAGCTGCGGCCAGTGGTAAGAAGAATAAGCGATCATCCAGCAGACTCAAGCCGGTTTCCCGCACTCCCACAATAGTAAAGGTTCTCCCCTGAAAAGATTGATATACGTCAGAGAATAGGATGGTTACTCTACTGCCAAGCTCTGCTCCTAATTTTTCTAATAGACCTCGACCCACTACAATTTCATCATTTGCCTCGGCCATTCGCCCTGAAGTAATGTCATCCGTTAAGCCTCCATACGCCAACTCGGACTCTGGATCGACACCGATACCGGCCATCTGGATTAACTCTTCATCGGGGCTGGCCATCGCACCAAATTTAATCCGGGGTAAAAGATGTCTTACTCCATCTATCTCCGCTATCTCATTTAACATAGACTCAAGGTTCTGGTTTTCTGTTCCTGTTACGGTATAATCTAAAGAAAACAGGGCCTCTCTTAGGTCATATTCTTCTTCTATGATGCGAATATGACCTAACTGGTTATCGAACTGCATCTGCAGGGTCGATTCCATAGTTCCTGTAATTAAACCCCGAGCAAAGACAACTATCATAACCACTATTGCTATCGCCAGGATCGAAACAAAGCTCCTCAGTTTATTTCTACTTAAATTTCTAAAGGCAATTTTAAATAAATATTTCATTTCCAATCCCCCTAACGATGATAAATGGCTTTGATCGGGTCTTTCCGGGCTGCCCAATAAGCTGGAAAGATACTTGCTACCACGGCAACTACAATACCAAAAATAAAAATAAAGATAAAACTAGATAAGTTCCAGGATCCATAGAGCCTACCCATTATGGGAATGCCATATGTTACATCTCCTCCACCTACTACGTCCATGCTAACCCCCAGGCGGACGAAGAAGTAATTAATAATACCCCCGATTATACAGCCAATAGTACTCCCTGTAAAGCCAATACCCGCAGCTTCCAGGGAAAATATTTTAACTATCTCGCTCTCCTTTAAGCCCATCGCTTTCATCATACCTATCTCTTCAATTCTTTCTAAAGCAGAGAGGATAATTACATTAACTATACCGATAGCCCCTATCATTAAGATTAGACCCAGAATAACATAATTTTCTATCTGCCCTATCGTCTCCATAGCCACCATCATCTCAGCCGACTTCTCCCAGGAACGAACTATTAAGCCCTCAGGCAATTGCTCAGCCAGGCTGGCCGCCAGATCAGCCGCTTCTCCTCGTTCCTCCAGTCGAACAAATACTCGATTAGTAGCATCCTCTTCTACGCCAGTCCATCTGCGGGCCTGATAAATATCATATATAACAGTTCTTAAGTTCATATCAGGATGAGGAGTGGTCACTATCCCCTTAATTTCTCCATCTATAGTATTAAAACTACCAGTAGCGTCTTTAAATAGTAGGGTATAAAAGTCTCCAACTTCAAATTCCAACAGTTCGGCCAAGCGATTACCGATAACCAGACCTTCATCATCAGGTTCAATAAATTGTCCTTCGGTTATGTACTCGGAAGTTCTAAATACTTGTTCATACCTCTCAGGTTCAACTGCCCGCACCTGAATAGGGTACTCTTCTTGACCAGAATTGATATTCGCCTGAAAATCTAAAGACTGGACGTAACTTTCGTAACCCTGAACCCTTTGGATTTCTGTTAAAAATCCATTATCAAATTGAAAAGTCTGTTTAAGCTGATTCGTCTCATCTTCATCGGCAAAATATTCTTCTAACCCAACTTCTAAATGAGCCGATTCAAAATCTATTATATTATTATAAGAAATATCAGACATGCCGCCCATTGTTGACTCCATTAACAGGAAAATAATAATGGCAAGAGCAAGAACGCCCGCCGTCACTATGGTCCGACGTTTCCGACGCCAGAGATTTCTCCATGCTATTTTAATAAGATACATAGTTAATCTCTCCTCTCATCCTTGTTAACCCGGCCATCTTTTATTTCGATCAACCGATGGGCATAATCCATGACCATTGGATCGTGAGTCGAAAAAATAAATGTAGTTTTCAGTTCTTCATTCATTTTCAACATCGTTTCTAGAATCCCAGTACTAGTATCCGAATCAAGGTTAGCAGTAGGCTCATCAGCCAAAACCAATTTGGGCTCTTTAACTAGAGCACGCGCTATCGCTACCCGCTGCTTCTGCCCTCCAGAAAGTTCATTAGGGCGGCGATCTTCCAAACCAGCTAAGCCTACCTGAGCCAGCATGTTCATTACTTTCTCCCGCGTTTTTTTGCCCTCGTTTCCCCGGGCTATTTTCAAAGCAAACTCAACATTCTCATAAGCTGTTAATACCGGGATCAGATTATAACTTTGAAAAATGAAGCCGATATGGTTACGGCGCAGCATAGCTAAAGCATTCTTATCCAGCTCTCCAATATTATCGCCATTAAAATGGACCTCTCCTGAAGTTGCTTTATCTAAAGCCCCAATTAAATTTAAAAGGGTGGTTTTCCCCGAACCTGACGGCCCAAAAACCGAAGAAAACTCACCAGCTGCAAATACCAGATCCACCTTTTTTAAAGCAGGCACTTCTATCTTGCCCTGTTGATAAATTTTTTCTGCTTTTATTAATTTAATCAATGACATTATTTTCCCTCCTAATTTCTGCAGCTTTCAGATAGAAACTGCATTTGCCCTGAACCTAAAAACTTATTCAAAGTTTGTCAATAGTATACTTGACCCTTTGTCAGTTGTCAAGTGCTCCTAAAACAAAAAACGGCCCAAAAAGGCCGTCTCTTTCTATATTATTAAACTATGAGCTGGAGGACATAAACCACCCCGATAGATACCAAAACAATGAAAAGTAAATTGGTTTTAAAATAAGCTAAAACAAAAGCTGCTGCTCCCCCTATTAGGGCTATAAGACTCGATTGTGTCGCGGTTAGAATACCGGGGAAGATTAAAGCACTCAAAGCAGCCGGGGGAATGTATTTTAAAAATCTTTTAAAGAAAGGAGATGGTTTCAACTCAGATAATACCACCAGTGGCAGCATCCGGGGAATATAAGTCGCTAACGTCATCCCCAAAATAAGCAATAGATAAGAAGTAATAGACATCTTATTCTCCCCCTTCGGTAAAAAATGCTGCTGCAAATAAAGCAGAAAATAACGTGCTTAAAGTGATCAACCAGCCATCGGAAATTATAAAGTAAGGGTTCCAATGAATAAACGAACTCATTCCTAGAGCCAGTAAGGAAACTTTAGTTTTATTCCGAGAAGTTTTCAATTCAGGGACCAATAATCCGATGAACATAGCATACAGAGCTATTTCCATACTCGTTTCTAAAGCGGTAGGCAGGCTTTCTCCCAATAATACCCCCGCTGTCGTTCCTGTCACCCAGGCAAAATAAGGAACAGAGATCAAGCCAGCTACATAGGAACGGGGCAACTCATCTCGGCTGTCGGTGGATATGATCGAAAAATTTTCGTCAGTTATGCCAAAAGAAAATAAAGCTAACCAATTTTTCTTTTCATGTTTCAATTTTTCTGAAGTTGTAGCTGACATGAGAATATGGCGCAGATTTACAAAGAATACCGTAATTATAATTCCTAAAATTCCAGCCCCACCTGCTAATAAATTAACTGCAACAAATTGACTGGCCCCGGCAAAGACCATTACTGACATCAAAACAACTATATACCCAGGTATCCCTGCAGATCTGGCAACAACGCCAAAGGTTATAGCTATAGGAAGATAACCAATAGCTATTGGCAGGGCCACTTTAGCTCCTGACCAATATGTATTTTGTTTGATCCGGGTCGATGAATCAGTGTTATCAAACATAAAAATCCTCCAACTTCAAATAATTAGTAGTTTTAAAGAAGATTATACCACTATTCTCAGATAGCGTCAAACAAAAAAGGCGCCCTTTTATCAGGACGCCAGTGTAATCTATTTTATATTATTCCTATTTATTACTTTCCATCTCATCTTCAAGATGCCATTGTTTATGCACTTCTCCAACCAGAGTATCTGCAGGAGTTAAAGTTTTTTTGCCCGGCTGCCAGCCTGCAGGGGTTGCTTCACAGGTATTACTGGTATGCTGTAAGGCATATACCTGCCTAACCAGTTCTTCTACATTCCTGCCTGTAGGTTCATTTAAAATTTCCATAGACTGAAGTATTCCCTCGGGATCAATTATGAACCGACCTCTAAGATCAATTTTTTCCTCTTCATCGTAAACATTATACATCTTTCCTATATCTCCACCAGAATCAGACAGCATAGGGAAAGGAATTCCTCCCTCTATCATTTTAGAAAGCTCCTGCTCCTGCCAAACTTTATGAACAAAATGGCTATCTGTACTTATAGCCAATACTTCTGTGTCGACCTCTTCTAACATAGGATACTTGGCGGCAACTGCCGTCAATTCAGTAGGTCAGACGAAGGTAAAATCTCCAGGATAGAAGAATAATACTGCCCACTGGCCTTGATAGTCTGACAAAGAAATGTCTTTAAATCTACCATCTGCAAATGCTTTTGTTGTAAATTCAGGCGCTTTTTCTCCAACTTTAATCATAATAATCCCTCTCCTTTTAGTCAAGTTTATGTTCTCTTATATGATAACAGTTACTGATTGTAAAATCAAGACTTATTTCAAAAAAAATAACGGCCTACCCGGCCGCTATTATCTTACATATTTTCATGTATAAAAACTTATAATAAATCTAAGCTTCCTTAGGAACCACATTTACAGTTAATTCGGCGGAAACATCTTCAAATAGGCTAACTTTTACTTTGTGTTCTCCTAGTTCTTTAATGTTTTCTTCCAGATTGATCTTTTTCCGATCAATTTCATAACCTGCTTCCTCGACTTTTTCAGCAATATCATGAGTTGAAACAGATCCGAATAATCTACCCTGTTCACCAGCTTTTACTGCTATTTCAAATGTTTCTGCTCCCAACTTCTTAGCCTGGGCCTCAGCCTGTTTTCTACTTTCAGCAAGCTCTTTTTCTCGAGATCTCTGATATTCTTTTACTTCCCTTATTTTAGACTCGGTAGCTTTTTCTGCAAGCCCTCTGGGAAATAAATAATTGCGAGCGTATCCATCAGCTACGTCAACAATTTCTCCCCCGGAACCTACCTTTTCTACATCTTCACGTAGAATTACTTCCATTATAAACAAACCTCCTTTATAATAAATTTCTCATATTATCATTATCTAATCCGTCTGATATCAAACCACAGATCAGCTAATCCCACCACGAATAATAGAGGTGGAATTAAAGGTATCACTAAAACAACAAATACGTATATCCAATTAAAGAAGAACGATTTAGTTTTCTTGCGGACGTAATACAATCCAACTCCAAAACCCTGCAGAAACAATAAGAAAAAAACTATTGTCAATAAATTTAAGCCGAAAGAATATTGGCGAAAAAGAATTGAAATAACTAATGCTAGAGATAATATTTTTGCTGGAAATCTCCAGCGAGCTACCGAAGGGTAACTATGAATGGGAATACCCTTAATTTGAAAATACCAATGGGCTAAGTAATAATTTAATATCCCAGTAAGCATCCCTGATACTACCAAGAGACCCGGCAGCAGCAGAGAGATCAATTGAATTTGCGCCTCCAGCATGACAGTTAATTCTCCATTTTCCAGCAGCGGCATGAGATTATTCATTAAAGTACTCTGAATATTCTCAAGCAGACTCCCTTCTAAGCCATAAGAAAAACTAACTAGTAATATAAGATTTGATATGATCGCAGCCGCGATGGTGGCGAGCAAGACTTTTAGAGCAGACAATTTTTCTAAAATTGCTCCTGCCATAACAAAACCAACAAAACCAAAACCAGCGACTGTGAGTAAGCCCATCATGGGACCAAATAATAAACCATTAAATAGTCCAGCTACCGCAATCAGGATGGATGTTTTTCTCATCCCCTGATAAATAGCAAAATTCACAAATGGGACAGGCCAAATCAATATTACAGCCAGGTTTAAAACAGGAAAACTAACATTGACAAAGGTTAAGGCAAGTACCGCTAACAAACTTAATATGAACTGTTTTCTGACGTTTTTACTTTCTTGTGGAGACTGTTTGTCATCCAACTAAAACAACTCCCTGTGTAAAATATATCTTATTAAAAGAAAAGAGGCAGGCTAGATATTACCTACCCCAATTATACATTTAATCATTTATTCTTTAATATAAGGTAACAATGCTACAGTCCGAGCTCTCTTAATCGCCCGGGTTATAGATCTTTGGTGCTTAGCACATGTGCCTGTAATTCTTCTCGGCATTATTTTACCTCGATCTGTTATATGCTTTTTCAGCGTACGGAGATCTTTATAATCTATTTCTTTATCATTTCCACAATAAAAACAGGATTTATTTCTACCTCGTGCCACGTTTATCCCTCCTCTTAAATATCTTTATTAGAACGGCACATCAAAATCATCGTCAAGCATATCAGCAGCGTTATCTGATTGATCAGATTGCGAATCATTAGAACTATAACCCTTATTAGAAGAACCGCTCTGCCCTTGCCTACCAGTACTATCTTTTGGCCAGTCAAGAAACCTTACATTTTCAGCTACAACCTCGGGATTTACATAAGTTCTATTATCTTTTTCACTTTTACGTATCTGGAGACGGCCATCTACTGCAACCAGCCTACCTTTACCCAGATGCTGGGCACAGGTTTCTGCTAATTTCCGCCAGGTCACTATAGAAATATAGTCTACATCTCTATCTCCATCTCTGTTAGTATAGTTGCGTTCTACAGCTAGAGAGAAATTACAAACTGGGGTACCACTACCTGTATATCTCAGTTCCGGGTCTCTGACCAGGCGCCCTATTAAAATAATTTTATTTAACATTACTTTATCACACCCCGCTTGTATTTACTTTTCTTTTCTTATGACCATATACCGAAGCACGCCACCAATAAGTTTACAATTACGTTCTAATTCGTTGACAGTTTCAGTTTCGCCTGTAAAGCTAAGCAGATAATAATGTCCTGAATAGTAATCATCAATTGGATAGGCTAAGCGCTTTTCGCCCCAATCATCTAATTCAGTTATTTCCCCTGAATTAGTCTCTACTGCATTTTTGATCCGCTCAACAGCTGCTTCATGATTCTCTTCTGTCAACTCAGGATTCAAAATAAATGTGGCTTCGTATTCACGTTTTGTGTTCATTGTCATTTCACCTCCTCCATCCGGACTTAAACGGCCCTATATCTCTCAATAGAGCATGGAAGTTTGGTCTGCTGCTAGGCAAACCTTTTTTTATTATAGCATTACTAAGATAAACATGCAAGTAAAATACAAAAACCCAGGAGCTTTATTCTGCCCTGAGTTATGATAAATTACTCTCTAAATTTAAAGTAGCAAATATCTCCATCCTGGACCTGATATTCTCGACCTTCTATCCTAACCAGGCCTTGGTTACGGGCTTCAGTCATACCCCCGGAGTCTAACCAGTCTTGAAAATTAACTACCTCGGCTCTAATAAAGCCTTCTTCCATTGCAGAATGAATCTTACCGGCTGCTTCAGCTATTTTAATGCCATGAGGTACAGGCGTAGCTCGTACTTCTCTCCCTCCAGCCACTGTATAAAATGTTATTAGATCAAGCAATTGATAGCTTGCCTTAATCAATTTGTTCAACCCTGGTTCAGTTAGATCCAGCTCTTCTAAAAATAGTTCCTGTTCCTCTTTTTCCAAATCCTGAAGCTCCAGTTCAAACAGAACCGAAATATCTATTAATTCTGCGGTCTCTGCTTCTGCTTTTTGCTCTAATCTTTGATAAGTAGTGGTCTTTACTGAAGAGGACATCTGCCGTTCTGATAAATTAGCTACATATAATACCGGCTTATCGGTCAAAAAAAATAGTTCGTCGGCTAGACGACGTTTATTTTCATTTAAATTTTGTAGTCGCACCGGCTGACCAGCCTCTAAATCATTTTTTATTTTATTAAGCATATCCATCTCTTCTTTATACCTATCTTCTCCAGTCTTGAGCATCTTTTCAGTCTTTTCCCGACGCCTTTCTAAAGTTTCTAAATCAGCTTGAATCAATTCATTTTCAATTATCTCGACATCTTTTAAAGGGTCTATCTCCCCGTTTACATGAGCAACATCTTCATCTTCAAAAAATCTAACCACATGCACAACAGCCTCAACTTCTCTGATGTGGCTTAAAAATTTATTGCCCAGGCCTTCACCTCTACTAGCACCAGCGACTAGACCAGCAATATCTACAAATTTTATCGGAGCAGCAGTACAAGCTTCAGGCTGATATTCCTGACATAATTTATCCAACCGCCGATCCTGAACCTCAACCACACCTACATTAGGTTCAATAGTACAAAAAGGATAGTTATCTGCTGAAACCCCTGCCTTCGTTAAAGCATTGAACAAAGTTGATTTTCCTGAATTCGGCAAACCTATTATACCTAAGTCCATGCCTTTGCCTCCTAATTTAAAATGTCCCGAAAAGCTTTATTGAATTTTTTTCTTGTCAGCGAAACATAACTTTTACAATTAGTACAGCGCAGCTTTATATCCATACCCAGCCTTATTATTTCCCAGCTGTTTTCTCCGCAGGGATGCCCTTTCTTTAACTTTACTATATGGCCTTTCTCTAAAGATTTTAATAACTCCGATTTCACACCTGCCACCTCCGGAAATTAAAAAACTGGCCAAAACCAAAAAATAGTTAGAAGAATAAAAATTACCGCTATAACTATCGGAATCATACAGCCTGGATCTTTATAAATTGGTCTTTCTTCATCGATAGAACTGTAGGTAAATGTCCCTAACTTTCTTGCTTTCTTTAAATACTTAACCGATTCAGCTACCTCTCCTTCTTCTCTCAATACAACTCCCAGATTATTATAGGCTGGGCCATATTCAGAGTTAAGATCAATCGCTTTTTGATAAAGTTCCTTCGCCTTCTGGGTATTCCCGGCTTCTTTTTCTAAACTACCCATGTTGGTCAAAGCTGGGGGGAATTCAGGATCTATCTCTAAAGCCTTATGTAAAATCTGCCTGGCTTTTTCCTTTTCTTTCTGTCTAATATAAAGAACTGCAAGCTTATTATAGGCCGGAGCAAAGCTGGTCTCTCTATCTATGATTTCTTGCATCTGCTTTTGGCCTTCATCTATTTTACCCATATTAAGCTCGTCAACTGCTTCTTCATATTTTTCAATCAAGTCCTGGGGATATTCTTTTTTATATGTATCTTCTCTCATTTAAATCACCTGAAATAATTATACCATAGGGATTTCAATAAAAAAAGGTGCCTAAGAGGCACCTTGAAAAAAGAATATATTTTTTCTAAATAACTTTACCAGCGCAGATTGGGATTTCTAGCTGCCTGGGCTTCATCTAATTTGCGAACAATAGTAGTATGCGGTGCATTCATAACCATTTCTGGATCTTCCTCTATTTCCCGGGAAATAGTATTCAATGTATCTATAAATCTATTAAGCGACCTTAGATTTTCCGTTTCAGTTGGCTCAACCATCAAGGCTTCTTTAACGATTAAGGGGAAATAGATCGTGGGAGCATATTGATCGTAATCAAGCAATCTTTTTGCAATATTAAGAGTAGATACACCCTTTTCTTTTTGCCTGCTGCCTGAAAGCACGAACTCATGCAAGCTATCTGCCTCAAAAGGCAGATCAAAATTATCTTTTAATTTAGTTTTTAAATAATTTGCATTAAGGACTGCATTTTCTGTTATCTCCTTTAAACCAGTGCTGCCCAAAGTTCTAATATAAGTGTAAGCTCTAAGCATAACACCGTAGTTACCATAGAATGTATGAACTTTTCCCATTGTATCAGGTCTATCGTAATCCCAAAAATACTTCTCTTCCTTCTTGTTCAAGAAAGGAATAGGTAGATAAGGGCTTAAAAATCTTTTGACCCCCACTGGACCAGAACCTGGTCCTCCGCCCCCATGAGGAGTAGAGAAGGTTTTGTGTAAATTAAAGTGTATGACATCAAAGTTCATATCTCCTGGTCTGGCATAGCCAAGAACGGCATTCATGTTAGCACCATCGTAATAAAGCAGACCTCCTGCATCATGAACGATATCTGCAATTTCACAAATATCTTTCTCAAAGATACCCAAAGTGTTAGGGTTAGTGAGCATTAATGCTGCCACATCATCATCCATAGCTGCCTTTAACGCATCGAGGTCTACCATGCCTCGTTCATTTGACTGTATCTCTACTACATCATACCCAGCCATATGCGCACTGGCAGGATTAGTACCGTGAGCTGAATCAGGTACTACTACCTTCGTTCTTTTTTCTCCTCTAGTAGAAAAATATTTTCTGATTATCATGAGCCCGACATATTCACCATGGGCTCCAGAAGCCGGTTGTAAAGTTACCTCATCCATACCGCTAATTTCTGCAAGATATTCTTTAAGCTCATAAAGCAAAGACAAACTTCCTTGTAGTTCATTATCTGGTTGATATGGATGAATATTAGCTAAACCAGAGACTCGAGCTACATTTTCATTAATCTTAGGATTATATTTCATGGTGCAGGATCCCAGAGGATATATTCCCGAATCTACTCCATAGTTTATTTCTGATAAACCTGTAAAATGCCGAACTACATCAACTTCACTAACTTCCGGCAGGTCAGGAGCCCCATCTCTTACAGTACCTTCCGGCAAACTTTCCTGAGGATTTACTTTTTCCACGTCTAACTCTGGTAATGAATAGCCTCTACGTCCAGAACTACTATATTCTATCATCAGAGGTTCATGCATTGACCGCCACCTCCATCGCCGAAATTAATTCGTCTAATTTTTCTCTGCTTTTTTTCTCTGTTACACAGATCAAAAGCCCTTCTTCTTCATCAAATTGAGACAAATCTACTCCAGCTAAAATTTGCTTATCATATAACTCCGCAAAAATCTCAGCAGCTGGTTTTTCAGTTTTGACCCAAATTTCATGAAAATGATTGTCTCCATTCACTACTTCAATCCCAGAAATATCTTCTAGTTGATCTTTTAAATAACGCGTTTTATTAAAACATTGACTCGCCACTTCTTGTAAGCCCTTCTTACCCATGGCCGCCATATAAATGGTTGCCATCAAGGCATTTAAAGATTCGTTGGTACAGATATTGGATGTAGCTTTTTCTCGACGAATATGCTGCTCTCTGGTCTGCATTGTCATAACGAAACCTTCGTTACCATCAACATCTTCAGTCTTCCCAACCAAACGACCTGGCATCTGTCTTAAAATTTTACGATCATCCTTGATGGCCATATATCCTAAATAAGGACCGCCATAGTTAATGACATTACCTAAAGGTTGACCTTCGCCTACTACAATATCTGCCCCGAACTCACCAGGAGGAGTTAACATGCCTAACGCAATAGGATTAGCAACAACTATCAACAAAGCCTTTTTATATTGACCAACTAAATCAGCAATTCTCTGCATGTCTTCTACAGAACCATAAAAGTTAGGGTATTGAATTATAACTGCTGCTGTCTCGTCATCCAACTCTTCTTCTAGCTTATCTAAATCCGTTAGAGAGCCAACTAAATCAATCTCTGCAAACTTAGCCCCATGAGGATGGCCGTACGTTTTAGCGATTTCTCTATAAGAAGGATGAATGGTTTTAGGCATGATAAGTTTTTTCAACCGGGTAATCCGAAGAGCCATCAATGCAGCTTCTCCCATGGCTGAACCTCCATCTAATAGGGATGCATTAGAGATCCCCATCCCGGTTAATTCGCTTATCATGCTTTGATATTCATAGATTGCCTGAAGGGTTCCCTGGCTCAATTCAGCTTGATAAGGTGTGTAAGCCGTATAAAATTCTGAACGGAGAGCCATATGATCGATAATTGAAGGAAGGTAGTGATCATACGCTCCAGCACCTAAGTAACTGTCAGCATGGGTAAGATCGGTATTCATTGCCGCTTTTTTATTGACTAAATCCATTATCTCTAGTTCAGACAGCGGGCCAGGAACTTCTAAAGGCCGATCTAACTTAATATTATTAGGAATAGCTGAAAAGAGCTCAGAGATTTCCTCCACACCTATTGCAGCAAGCATCTCCTCCTGTTCAGAAGGTGTGTTAGAAATATATCTCATTTAAGCTTCCTCCTCTAAAAAACTAGAATATTGATCTGAATCCATTAAATTATCAAGTTCGCTCTCGTCTGTTAAGGAGACTTTAACGATCCAACCTGCTTTATAAGGATCTTCATTAACTAACTCCGGTTGATCCAGTAATTCCTCGTTGACTTCAACAACCTCTCCACCTACAGGTAAATATAGATCAGAAACAGCCTTAACGGATTCAATTACGCCAAAATTTTCATTGTAATCAAATTGATCTCCAATTTCAGGGAGTTCAACAAAAACGATGTCACCTAGTTCATCCTGAGCAAAATCTGTTATTCCTACAGTACCTACCCCATCTTCAACTTTAACCCACTCATGATCTTCTGAATAATATAATCCTGCTGGTACATTCATATTTTTTACCTCCTGTAAAGTTTTATGCCCTTTATTTTAAATAAAAGGAAGTTTTACTACCTCTGCTTCGACTTCTCTATTCCTGATTTTTATGTCTATAGTCGTTCCAGGTTCAATATATTCAAGAGAAACGTAACCCATCCCGATATTTTCTTTTAAAGTCGGGGAGAAACTGCCGCTGGTAACAAAACCAATTTCCTCATTGTTTTTTTCAATAACATAGCCGTGACGGGCTATTCCTCTTCCAAGTAGTTTAAACCCCACCAATTTCCGGCTGATCCCCTGTTCTTTCTGTTCTAACAGCGCTTCTTTGCCGATAAATTCGTCCTTATTAAACTTCACAGTCCAGGCTAGCCCGGCCTCAAGAGGATTAGTTGCTTCTGTGATGTCATTCCCATATAGACACAAAGCTTTTTCAAGTCTCAAAGTATTGCGACAACCCAGACCTGCATAAGCTAACCCGTAAACTTCTCCTGTTTCAGCTATTGTCTGCCAAATTTCTTCTGCATACTCAGGGCTGAGATACAATTCAAACCCATCTTCTCCTGTATACCCGGTCCGAGATATAATCATCTCTCTATCTTTAACTTCACCCCGAATAAAAGTGAACGTCTTAATTTCTGCCAAATTTTCCTGAGTTAACTGTTGTAAAACTACTTCAGCCTTGGGTCCCTGCAGGGCTATGAGGGCAAATTTTTGAGATAGATCTTTAACTTCCACGTTCTCAGGAGCATTTTGCTGAATCCAGGTCAGGTCCTTATCTTTATTTGAAGCATTTACCACAAATAGGTAAGCATCTTCGCTCTCTCTATAAACCAGAAGATCATCTACGATTCCTCCGTCTTCATGACACATAGGTGTATAAACCACTTTACCATTTGTCACTTCAACTTGATTTGTAACAAGCTTATTAGCATAAGCAGCTGCTCCTGGTCCTGTTATTTCTATTTCTCCCATATGCGAGACATCAAAAATACCACAGTTAGTCCTTACTGCCTTGTGCTCTTCAATTATCCCAGAATACTCAACCGGCATCTCCCAACCACCAAAATCGATCATTTTAGCTCCTAACTCATGATGCAGTCTGTTTAAAGCTGTTTTTTGCAAAAATAACCACCTCCCTATATTATTTACTAGCTAGCAGCAACTCACCATTTTCAATTTGCCTTCAAACTTTGTGCACATTTATACAATAACAGGGGAGGCCGGAAAATTCCAGCCTCCCCTGTCCAATTTTTGCGTCCAGAGATCCGTCCCTTCAAGATTCTTATGCCTGAGAGTTTCAGTCCCTACCAGGAACCTTGCCCCTTCGGCGTTCTGTATCAATTATAGTCGGCAGAACTCTCTCTTGAATTTCCTTCGGATATTGTATTAAACTTTAAATTTTTTGAGTTGCTTAGTATATATATTCGTAGTCAACTCAAATATTCCTGCAAAAAAAATATATTTTTTTCATTTTTATTCGGAGAAACTTAACCGTTTATCAGTTTTAAGCAAAAAGAGCATTTAATTCCTCTTTTACATCTTCCCGGGCCAAAGCCACTATCATATCTCCTGGACAAATTTTTGTATTCCCCCGAGGAACTATTGGTTTATCCCCTCTTAATATAGAAACTAAAACAACTTCCAAAGGTAAATCCAGCTCTTTAATCTTACTATTAGCTGCTTTTGCTTCCTCTTTGACTGTTATCCGTACCATCTCTAAATTATCGTGGTTTTTAGGTAGAATATTATTTAAGTCCTGCAGTGCTACTTCCTGATCAACCAGAGCAGTTAAAATTGAGGCACTGCTAATAGCTACATTAACCCCTAGCCAGTTAAAAAGTCTTTCATTCCCCGGGGTATTAACTCTAGTAAAAGTTCTTTTCACATCATATTGCCTCTCCGCAAGTTGACAAATCACTAAATTATCCTGATCATCTTTAGTGACGGCCAATACTACATCGGTTTCCTCTATGCCTGCTTCTTCTAAGATTTCTGGCTCTGATCCATCCCCGTAAATAACTTTAACTCCAAATTGTTTCCGAATCCGATCCGATTTTTCTTTATCCTGCTCAATCAGGACGATCTCATACTTGTCTTTTAACTCGTTTATAAGATAACGGCCGATCTTCCCCCCGCCAATAATTATAACCTTCATCTTTCCACCTCTGTATTTCTTTTATTTAAATTGCTAATGTTCCACGTGAAACATTAAGCATTATATGTTCTCAATTATAAATATCCCCTCTAATAATGTTCCACGTGGAACATTATCGCCTTAAATCTTCTACTAATTCCGCTAATTCTTCTAGCTGTTCGCAGTAGATTGTTAATTTGCCCCCTGTGGCGGTATCCTCTGCTTCTGTTCTTAGCCCTGTAATACGTGAGAATTCCCGGCCGAGTCTCGACCATTCCTTCGAGCGCATCTTGCTGGCAGCTTTCTGATCTACATCTTCACTAATATTCTCTGCTTGTTCCTGGGCTGATTTATTAATATCATCTAGATCTTCTAGCTGATCAAAGACATCTTCTCGTTCTGTTTCTTTGTTCCGTTTGGCTTTAATATCAGAAACAAGTTTTTCTGCTTCCCTTACATTCATTTCCCGGGCAATAATAGTCTCCGCCACTTCTCTCTGTTCTGATGCAGAATCTAATCCGGCTAAAGCTCTCGCCTGTCCTGCAGACAATTTACCCTCTAACAGCTTGTTCTGAACTTCATCAGATAAATTAAGTAACCTTAATGAGTTAGTTATGGTAGATCGGCTTTTGCCCAGTCTTTCAGCAAGTGCCGCCTGAGTAATATTAAACTTATCAATTAATTGTTGATAGGCTCTGGCTTCTTCTAGAGGATTGAGGTCTTCCCGATGAATATTTTCTACTAAAGCCAACTCCATCATCTGCTCTTCTTCAAGATCATGAATTATTGCAGGTATTGTACTTAAACCTGCCATTTTTGCTGCCCTCCATCTTCTTTCCCCAGCTACTAAGAAATATCCATCATCCATGGAAGTCAAGATGATCGGTTGCAATACCCCGTTTGTCCTTATTGAATTAGCTAAATCCTCAAGCTCGTCCTCAGAAAATTCCTGCCTTGGTTGGTAAGGGTTAGGTTCAATGGATTCTACTTTTATTTCCCTCAGATTATTTTCTTGTAGCCCCTCCGCACTGATTAAGGCGTCTAAGCCTCTTCCTAACCTATTCTTTTTATTTTTACTCATAATTTAGGACCTCCCTGGCCAAATTCTGATAAGCCTTTGCCCCTGAAGAACGCTTATCATAACTTAAAATTGATTGGCCAAAACTAGGTGCTTCGCTTAGTCTAACATTTCTTGGGATTACAGTATCGTAAATCTTGCTGGCAAAATGTTTTTTAACTTCCTCTGCCACCTGCTCAGATAAATTAGTCCTACTATCATACATCGTCAAAAGAACCCCTTCTAGTTCCAGATCAGCGTTCAAATTATTTTGTACTAATCTAATTGTCTCCAATAGCTGGCCCAACCCCTCTAAAGCATAATATTCACACTGGATCGGAACTATAACCCCATCAGCAGCCGTCAAAGCATTCAGAGTTAGTAAGCCAAGTGAGGGAGGACAATCGATTAAAATATAGTCATATCGTTCTGTTTTAGAGCCCAATACTTTTTTCAGCCGGTTTTCTCTAGAAATTTGAGAAACAAGCTCTATTTCCGCTCCAGCCAGATCAATATTAGCTGGTATGATGTCTAAATCTGAATCAGGAACAGAAATTATAACATCCTCTAACTCTGCTTCTCCTAATAATAAATCATAAATTGAATACTCTAGCTCTGTTTTATTAAGCCCTAATCCACTACTGGCATTACCCTGTGGATCAATATCTACGATCAAAACTCTCTTCCTATATTCGGCCAGAGCTGCGCCCAGGTTGATAGCCGTGGTGCTTTTACCAACTCCTCCCTTTTGGTTTACTATAGCCAATTTGGATACCATATCTAATCACTCCCTTCACCCATTACTCTGCCTGCTTATCTTTATTACATATTCTATTTCCTTTTCGGTTTCACTTCGTTCCACTTTCATCTTTGCTCCCGCCTGATCTATTTGCTGCAGCGTCTTCTCTAAAGTATTAGCATATAATCTAACATCAGCAAAGGCACCTGTTATTTTCTGCTTAGAATTTTTCTTGCCCTCAGCAGGATCATTTATATCCTTAATCAAATTTTCGGTTTCGCGGACATTTAAGTCCTTTTTAACGATTTTACCTACAACATCGAGTATTATGTCTTTATTATCTAATTGTAGTAAAGCTCTGGCCTGCCTTTCATTTAACCCCCCATATTGAACAACTTTCAACACTTGAACAGGCAAAGAGAGTATCCTTAACTTATTAGCGATGGTGGATTGGGCTTTTCCTATTCTAGCAGCCAGATCTGTCTGAGTTAAGCTGAATTCTTCCAGCAATTTTTTATATGCTTCAGCTTCTTCGAGAAAGCTTAAGTCTTTTCGCTGCAGATTTTCAATTAGAGCGATCTCAGCCATTTCCTGATTATCTAAATCCCTTATAATGGCAGGAACTTCAGAATAATTTAACAGTTTTGCGGCCCTCAGCCGCCTTTCTCCAGCAATTAATTCATATTGTTTATCACCTTTAACTGGCCGGACTGTTAATGGTTGAATAACCCCATAACTCGCAATAGAATCAGCCAACTCTCTAAGGCTTTGCTCTGAAAAATCCAATCTGGGCTGGTAAGGATTAGGCATAATATTATCAACATTAATCTTAACAACTTCGCTATTAAAATTTTTATTTTCGTTGCTAAAAAACGGAATTTTCATGGGAAACAACCTCCGCAGCTATATTCACTATTTAATCGCACTAATATATTTCTGGACTCAAGCGTTTATATCCTCTTTTTTTAAAGGACGTTTTTGAGGGATGCCCACCCTTCGAGGATATTTAATTGGTGTTTTAGAATTTTTTTCTATCTTGACCAGGTATCTTTTCTTATTAAGTTTGGGAACATCAATAGAAATAATCTCTGGTTCGCTCCCCCCAAAAAAAGAGATGATCTCAGCTGATTCCTCTAGCTCCTGTTTGTAATCAGGCCCTTTAAATAACAGGGCATCTCCGTTGATATCAACTAAAGGAAGTACATATTCCAATAAAACATTCAATTCCGCAACTGCCCGGGCAGAAACAAACGAGAATTTCTCCCGCCATTCCTGATTTTGGCCAAGTCTTTCTGCCCTTTCTCGGAGAGGAAAAATTTCCTTTAACTTCAACCTATCCGTAACCTCTCGCAAAAATTTTATTCTTTTTTTTCTAGAATCCAATAAATAAATAGGTAATTCAGGATAAATAATCTTCCATACAAAACCTGGTAGCCCTGCACCTGTCCCTAAATCCAGACCATTATTATACTTATTCATATTCAGGCAGGCAAGATGAGCCATGGAATCGTAAAAATGATTAACTACAATTTCTCGCGGCTCGGCCGGTCCGATCAAATTATATTTCTGATTTTCTTCATACAAGATTTTAAGGTACTTCAGTAAATTGTCAACTATATCATCCCGCTTCGGCAGCTTTAGTTCATCCAGACCTGCTTCGATGAGCTCTAATAATTTATTATCTTCCATACTAATTCCCCTGCTCATTAACTTGCTTCTTTTCCTGTTTTTGTTTTTCTAAATAGATCATTAATACTTGAATATCGGCAGGAGAAACACCTGCTATCCGCGAAGCCTGGCCTAAAGAGTACGGTTTTACTTTGTTCAGTTTTTCTCTGGCTTCTTGGCGAAGGTTTTCTAACTTCTGATAATCTATATCTTCCGGGAGTAGTTTTTTCTCCATTTTTTCAAACTGTTTTACCTGTTTTAACTGCCTATCGATATATCCCTGATATTTAACTGCTATTTCTATTTGTTCTATTACTTCTGGAGGATATTCAGGTAAATCTTCTACAAGTTCATTAAGATTATTATATTCAATTTCGGGCCTGCGAAGAATTTTTTCTAAACTTGCTGGTTTACTAAGGTTCCCACTCCCTAGTTTTTCTAAAACGGCACCTGTTTTTTCAGTAGGAGTAATCCGATTTTGCTGGAGATAATTTCTTAATTCCTCTACTTGATCTACTTTATCATTATATTTCTGCCAGCGCTTATCACCGACTAACCCGATCTCTCTTCCAATAGGGGTCAGCCTTTGATCAGCATTATCCTGCCGTAATAACAATCTATGCTCTGCCCGAGAAGTCATCATCCGATAAGGTTCTCTGGGCTCTTTAGTAACCAGTTCATCTATCAACACCCCGATATATGCTTCGGATCGTTTTAATATCACAGGATCTCTTCCCTGTAACGAAAGAGAAGCATTAATCCCGGCCATAAGCCCCTGGGCTGCAGCTTCTTCATAACCAGAAGTCCCATTTAACTGTCCCGCAGTATATAAGCCATCAACTAACCTTGTTTCTAAAGTTAGATCAAACTGGCCGCTGGCTACACAGTCATATTCGATGGCATAACCTGGTCTCATTATTTCCGCATTTTCCAATCCTTTTAATGTTCGGACCATATCTATCTGCACATCCAAAGGTAAACTAGTAGAAAAACCTGAAATATAAAACTCTTCCGTTCCTCTTCCTTCAGGTTCTAAAAAGAATTGATGTCTTTCTTTATCTGGAAATCTCACTACTTTATCCTCAATAGAAGGACAATAGCGCGGGCCAACACCCTCAATTTCTCCAGAAAATAATGGGGTCCTATCTTTATTTGCTCTAATGATATCATGAGTTACAGAATTAGAATAAGTAAGCCAACAGATATCCTGTTCTCCTCTTAGTGGTTGAGATAAAAAGGAAAAACTTAAGTTTTCTTCACCTTTTTGTTCTGCTAACTCAGAAAAATCAATAGATCGGCCATTAACTCGAGGGGGCGTTCCCGTTTTAAATCTTAACAAATTAAATCCTAAATCTTTTAAAGATTGGGAGAGTTTATTAGCTGGATACTGCTGGTTAGGGCCAGCATTAAACTTCGCTTCGCCGATAATAATCTTACCCTTTAAAAATGTACCAGTAGTTAAGATTACCTTTTTGCCTTTATATAATAACCCGGTTTTGGTTATAACGCCCTTTATTTCACCATCTTCAACCTTAAGATCTTCTACAATATCTTGCTTTAAATCGAGATTTTCCTGGTTTTCCAGGACTCTTTTCATTCTCTGGTGATACTTTACTTTGTCCGCCTGTCCTCTCAAGCCATGTACAGCAGGACCTTTACTTGTATTTAACATTCTAATCTGAGTCATAGTTGCATCCATATTTATAGCCATTTCTCCGCCTAAGGCATCTATTTCCCGGACAATATGCGATTTACCCGGTCCGCCTAAAGAAGGATTGCAGGGCATAAAAGCCACATGATCAAGGTTAACAGTCAAAGTTAAAACTTCATGTCCCATTCTAGCCGCAGCCAACGATGCTTCACATCCTGCATGGCCAGAACCGACCACAATTACATCATATTTCTTAGGATAAACAGAAAAATAATTACTCATTTTAAAACCTCCTTCCTCATCTTATTTACCTATACAAAAATCTCGAAAGATTCTATCTATCATATCTTCTGTCACAGCCTCGCCAGTTATTTCTCCTAAATTAATTAATGCTTCTTTTAAATCAACCGAAAGTAAATCCGGGGGAATATTGCTTTTTTGTCCCTCAAGAACCATTTCTAAGCTATTTCTGGCCGCTTCCAGTAATTTTCTATGCCTGACCCTCGTTATAATATGGTCATAACCACCCCGAATTTCACCTTCCATTACTTCAGATATAATTTTATCCTTTAATTCGTCTAGACCAGCCCCAGTTTGAACCGATATATATATTATTTCTGCTTCAGAAAAGTTAGCTTCTACTTTCTCTTTATCTATAGTTTCAGACAGATCAGTTTTATTTACTAATATTATAAATGGTTTATCTTTAATTTCTTCATAAATTTTATGATCTCCAGGAGAGAGACCCTGATTAACATCAAGCATCAATAAAATCAAATCGGCAGTTTTAATTGAGTTTTTACTCCGTTCTACCCCGATCTTTTCAACTTGATCCATAGTATCCCTAATGCCTGCAGTATCAACTATTTTAAGCGGTATGCCGCCTAGATTAACCATCTCAGATATTACATCTCTGGTTGTACCTGGTACTTCGGTAACTATGGCCCTGTTTTCGTTAAGAAGATAATTTAATAAACTAGATTTTCCTACATTAGGTTTACCCACGATTACAGTTTCAATACCTTCTCTAAAAATCTGGCCTGTTTTACTACTGGCTATTAGATTATTTAATTTATCAAGCGCTTTATTTAAAGTTGTTCTCAACTTTTCACTGTTATAACCAGGAACTTCGTCTTCAGGAAAATCAATACTGGCTTCCAATCCAGCCAGCATCTCCATTAAATTCTCTCTGATTTTGCTAATATGCTCAGAAAGCCCTCCTTTAAGATGCTGGAGAGCAAGTTCCCTTCCTTTTTCTGTTTTTGAATTAATCAAATCCATTATGCCTTCAGCCTGAGTAAGATCTATTCTTCCATTTAAAAAGGCTTTTTTAGAAAATTCACCAGGTTCAGCTAACCTTGCTCCAGCAGATATGACAGCCTCTAAAACCCCCTGTAAAGGTAAGGGGCCGCCGTGACAGTCAAATTCTACCGTATCTTCCGCAGTAAAGGTTTTAGGGCTTCTTAATACTAAAGCCATTACTTCATCAATTTCTTTGCCCTCTTCATTATGGATATACCCATAATGAATAGTATGACTGGGTACATCCATTAATTTTTTTCCCTGGGGAGACACAAAAACTCTATCAGCAATCTCTAAAGCTTTATCTCCACTAATCCTAACTTTGCCTATACCTCCAGCTCCAGGAGGAGTTGCAATAGCAGCGATTGTGTCTTCTGTACTTCTGGCCATCATCAATCACCTCACCTTGAATTAAAATTATTAGCTTAATTTGAAAAAACCCAGCAGGGAGGTCCCTGCTGGGTTAAGTAGCGAATTTTAAACCCGTTCTATCATAACTTTCCGGAAAGGTTCTTCTCCTTCACTATAGGATTTAACTCTATCATCATCTTTTATAGCTAAATGGATAATTCTCCGCTCATGAGGAGGCATCGGATCTAGCATTACCCTTCTCCCTGTCTCGATGGCTTTTAATTTCATCTTATTTGCTAAATTAATGAGAGTTTCTTCCCGCCGTTCTCGATAACCCTCGGCATCAATCATAATCCTATAATATTTATCTGTTTCTCTATTAACCGCTAAAGAAGTTAAATATTGAAGAGCATCAAGGGTTTCTCCTCTATGCCCGATGATTAAACCTAATTCCGGAGAAGTTAAATTATAAGCAATCTGTTTCTCATTAGATTTATTTTCTAGATATTCTACCGAAACATTCAAATTTCCAGCCTCAAAAATATTTGTTAAAAAATTATAACCTACTTCTGAAGGTATAATTTTCTTTTTCACTTCTACTACGGCATCTTTTGCCCCGATCAATCCCAAAAAACCCTGGGTTCCTTCTTCAACAATATTTATTTCAGCCTGGTCTCTAGTAATGTCTAATTCCTGCAAAGCCATTTTCACGGCTTCTTCAACGCTACTACCAGTTTTTCTACAGCTATCCATTTAATTATTCCTCCTTATGCAGCAGATTCGGTTTCTGTTTCTTTAGATAAAAGATACTGCTGAATCACGGAAAATAAAGTAGAGGTTACCCAGTATACCATGATTCCTGCTGGCAGTTGAAAACCAATAAATATAATCATTATAGGCATGATCCACATCATCATTCCAGATTTACCGCCGCCACCACCAGAAATGCTTTGAGTGATCTTTGTTTGAGCTAACATTACCAAACCTGTAATAATAACTAAAGGAATGTCAGGTTCCGCTAAAGAACCCTCAGTTAATCTCCCTATCCAGAGAAATGCAGCATCACCAAAAGTTTCGCTCATAGCTAAGATAGCTCGATATAAAGGTATTAAGATAAATAATTGCAAAATCATCGGTAAACAACCTGCAACCGGATTTACATTGTGTTCCTGATAAAGTTTCATCATCTCTTCTTGCTGTTTTTCCTTATTATCTTCATATTTCGACTTTATTTTTTCCATTTTGGGCTGTAAATCCTGCATCGCCTTCATAGACCTAGTCTGTTTAGCCGTCAAAGGAAATAAGGCAAATTTTATTGCCAGGGTAAAGATAATAATTGCTAAACCATAACTATTTACAAACGGTAGTTGATAAATGAATTCGATCGTGCTGGTCATGAGACCAATGAAATTTCCAAATAAATTGCCAATCATTAATTAACTCCTCCTATTCTATAGGATCATATCCTCCAGGATTAAAGGGGTGACACCGTAAAATTCTTTTTATCCCTAACCAGGTTCCTTTCAATGCCCCATACTTTTCAATTGCTTGAGCTGTGTAAGAGGAACATGTCGGATAAAAACGGCATGACTTAGGTAAAAATGGAGAAATAGACCTCTGATAGAATTTTATTAATTTAAGTAATATTTTTTTAAACATATTAACCCACCAATGTTATTATATAATAGTATAAGAAAATTTACTATTATAATAACCTACTTTTTTTCATTAATTTTCTTAAATCCGTTTTTAAATCTTGAAACTCCAGGGATATAACTGGTTTTCTTGCTATAATAATAATATCATATCCTCTTTTTATTTCGTAACTGTGCTCCCAATTTCGTAAAATTTCTTTTAATCTCCGCTTTAATTTATTTCTAATTACAGCTTTACCCACTTTTTTGCTAATAGATATGCCATAACGATTATAAGAAAGATTATTATTTAACCAGTATACAACCAAATATTTGCTCGCTTTGGATTTTCCTTGTTGATAAACTTTTCTAAACTGGTTATTTTTTTTTAAACTTTCCACAATACCCCTCCGCAACTTCCCGATTATTACCCATACAATATAAATTATATGGTATTTAAAAATAGTAGTCAAGGTATTTAGTTGTCCACACACATCTTTTTTGTTGATAATTTGTTGATAATCTGTTATTATATTATTGATTATTTGTGGAAAACTAAAACTCAATTATTGCATGTTCTTTAATTTTAGGTGTGTATTACTTTATGAACATTTCCTCTATTTAAAGCACTTTTCTCAAAGTTATCCACAAAAACAGATGTTTTTATCCACAATCTGTTGATAAGTGCCTGTTAATCTCTATTTATTGTGGATAAGTATTATTTTTATTAACAATCTTGTAGATAACTTTTTCAGCTAAATCTGTTTTTCTACAAATAACAAAGATGATAGGTTGTTTATTATCTTGTGGAAAAACAAGTTCTTTATCCACAGATTGTGGATAACACGTTTTAGGAGGTATTTTATGAAATTATCCCAAAACAAATTGATCGAAATATGGGAGGAAAGTTTAGAAAGAATCAAAGAACAATTAAGTAATCCAAGTTTTAAGACCTGGTTTTCCGATACAGAACCTATTAAACTTACCCAAAATAATATATTACAATTAAAAGTGCCTAATGATTTTATTAAAGACTGGATAAGTTCTCGCTACCAGGAATTAATTATCGAAACAATCGATGAAATAGCAGATTTAAAAGTTGAGCTGGAGTTTTTAACTCCCGAAGAAATTAAAGATGAAAAATCAAAAGATGATTCACCAACTAATGACAAAAAGAAGAAGGTTAATAATAATGGAGGCTCTATTAACCTTAAATATGGAATCAATCCAAAATACACTTTTGATACATTTGTAGTAGGTAATAGTAATAGATTTGCTCATGCTGCTTCTCTAGCTGTTGCAGAAGCTCCTGCTAAAGCTTATAATCCTTTATTTATTTATGGTGACGTAGGTTTGGGTAAAACTCACTTAATGCAAGCTATTGCTCATTTTATTTTAGAACATAACCCAGATAACAAAGTAGTTTATGTTTCTTCAGAAACATTTACTAATGAGCTTATAAACGCGATCAAGGATGATAAAACTGTAGATTTTAGAGATAAGTATAGAAATATAGACATTCTTTTAGTAGATGATATTCAATTTCTAGCTGGTAAAGAAAGGACCCAGGAAGAGTTTTTTCATACTTTTAATGCTCTTCATGAATCAAACCGCCAATTGATAATATCCAGTGATCGTCCCCCTAAGGAAATTCCTACGTTAGAAGAACGTTTACGTTCTCGCTTTGAATGGGGTTTAATTACAGACATCCAAAGTCCTGACTTAGAAACTAGAATAGCTATTTTAAGAAAAAAAGCTGATATAGAAAATCTGCAAATTCCAAACGAAGTTATTATCGATATAGCTAATAAAATACAATCTAATATTAGAGAACTAGAAGGTGCATTAATTAAAGTTATTGCTTACGCTGAATTAGTAGAAAAAGAAATAGATCTTGATTTAGCACAAGAAGCTTTAAAAGATTTGGTAAGTAAAAACAATTCTGCTCCTAAGGAAATTACTATTAGTCACATAAAAAAAATAGTAGCAGATTATTATAATTTAAATTTAGAAAAGATCGACTCTAAAAAAAGAACCCAAAATATTGTTTTCCCTCGTCAAATAGCAATGTATCTATCCCGGGAACTTACTGATGCATCTCTACCTATGATTGGAGACAGCTTTGGAGGAAGAGACCATACTACTGTTATGCATGCTCATAATAAAATAAGCGAAAAATATGAAGAAGAAGTTAATTTCAAAAAGACTATTGATAAATTAATCGAAAAAATAAATTCTTAATAACTTTGTTGATTAGTTGTTAACGGGCTGTGGACAAAAATGTGGATAATTTCAAGAAAATTTTTGCCTGTTGAGATGTGGAAAAACTATAACTTTTTAACCACACCTATTGCACAGGCTTTCTTCCTTAATTTTCAGGGGTTTAACTCAGTTTTCCACTTTTGAACATCCCCTACTACTATTACTATTAATTTAAGATATGATAGATAATTATGGAGGTGGTAATATGAAATTTATAATTGAACAATCAGTTTTCCACAATGCATTAAAGAAAGTCAATCGAGCTATCTCGTCAAACAACACTTTACCAATTCTCTCAGGCTTACTTTTACAAAGCACTCAAAACAATGATTTAAAGTTAATTGCCACAGATTTAGAAATTGGAATTGAATTAGAGATTGGAGCTAACATCGACCAAACGGGTGCAATTGTTTTACCTGCCAATGAAATTTCTAATATCGTTCGAGAACTACCAGCTGAACCTGTTAGAATTGAGGTTAATCAAGATAACTATCAAGCAAAAATTGAAACTTCTACTTCTCATTTTAAATTAAATGGTTTTAATCCTGATGAATTTCCATCTTTACCAGAAGTGGAGGATAATCACCAATTAAATATTTCAGCCGATCAACTTAAAAATATGATAGATGAAGTTAAATTTTCCTGTGATAAAAATAATTCACAACCAGGTTTAACTGGAGCTTTGTTTTCAATTAAAGAAAACAAAATCGTTATGGTTGCTACAAATACATACAGAATGGCTTATAGTGAAATGAATTTAAATCATGATATATCTGAAGAAATTCGGATAATTATTCCTGCTAATTCTTTAAATGAATTAAGTAATTTATTAAATGACTATGATGATGAAAAAATTAATGTTATTATAGACAATAGTCATATAAAATTTTTTCTCAATGATGTTATTTTCACATCTCGCTTAATAGAAGGTAAATTCCCCAATTATCAGCAGGTAATGCCTAATGAATATAATAATGTTATTAACATCGATAAAGATAAATTATTACAAGCTGTTAAAAGAACTGCTTTAATTGCAAAATTAGATTCAGGAGTTATCAGCCTTAAATTTTCTCAAGATAAACTGATAATTGAATCGGTAAACTCTGATAAAGGTCATGCTCGAGAAGAAGTAAATATTGAGATGGAAGGTGGAGAACAAAATATAAACATCGATGTTAATTATCTAATGGATGTTTTAAAAATAATCTCTGAAGAAACAATTCGTTTTGAATTAATCGGTCCTTTAAATCCTTTAACAGTAAAAAGAAATAATAAAAATGACTATATTTATTTAATCATGCCGGTTAGACCAGGATCTTAATTATTAAAATTATTTTAAATTAACTTAGGTGGTTATAATTATGAATGAAGAGATTAAAATTAATACTGAATACATCAAATTAGATCAATTCTTAAAATGGGCATCTCTGGTGGGCAGCGGGGGAGAAGCTAAAACCTTAATCCAAGAAGGAAAAATTAAGGTCAACGGAGAAGTAGAATATAGTAGAGGTAGAAAATTATATCCAGGTGATGAAGTGGAATTTGTTGAAGGAGAAAGAAAATTTAGTATAAGTAGGGATTAAATTTGTTTATTGAACGAATATATTTAAAAAATTTTCGGAATTTAAGATCAGTATTATTAGATTTTAATCCAGATTTAAATATTATTGTAGGCGGCAATGGTCAGGGAAAGACTAATTTATTAGAAGCTATTTATTATTTAAGTACGGGTAGATCACATCGAACCTCAACAGATAAAGAATTAATTAATTTTGATAATGAAGATACTGATCATAAATTAATAATTCAAGCTAAAATCAAAAGAGCTGACGAGGTTAATCAAAAACTTTCCCTGCAGATTGAAGGCAGGGATAAGTTTTTTAAAGTTAATGATTTAGAAATAGAAAAAATGTCCAATTTCATCGGTAGACTTAACGTTGTTTTGTTTTCTCCTGAAGATTTACAATTAGTCAAGGGTAGTCCTGGAAACAGAAGAAATTTTCTTGATACTGAAGTATCTCAGGTTAACCCTTATTATTATCATCAACTCAAAAAATATGAAAAAGTTTTAAAACAGAGAAATAATTTACTTAAAGAAATTCGTTACAATCCAAATAAAGATCGGTCTATTTTAGAAGTTTATACTTCTCAATTAATAGAAATTGGAAGTAATATCATGAAAAAACGGCAAGAAGTTGTAGAAAAGTTAAAATTACTAGCCCGCTTACACCAAAGGCGGTTAACTGATAATAAAGAAAATCTAAAATTGAAATATGAACCAAGTTTTTCTTTGCTTGAAGGTAAAAAGATAAATGATTTATTCAAGCAAGAGGTAGAAAATAATTTGAATCAAGAAATTGAGAGAGGATATACTTTGGTTGGTCCCCATAGAGATGATCTTTTACTAGAAATAAATAATTATGATATTAGAAAATATGGGTCTCAGGGTCAGCAGAGAACTGCCGCTTTAGCTTTAAAACTGGCTGAACTTGAGTTTATGAAAAGTGAATCAGGAGAATATCCAGTTTTACTTTTGGATGACGTTTTTTCAGAACTAGATAGTATCAGACGAAAACAGTTGATTGATTTTATAGGAAATAAAATTCAAACTTTTATCACCACTACAGATAAAATGTTAGTTGAAGATTTTGCTAATAATGAAGATGATTTTTATTATATAAAAGCAGGTGAATTTCATTAAGGAAGGTGACATATTTGTTTTTGCATATCGGTAATGATAATATGATTAAAGCTAAAGATGTAGTCTTAATAGGTGATATGTCATCTATTAAAGAAAGTGAAATTACTCAAGAATTTTTAAAAACTGCTGAAGAAGAAGGATTCATTATTGATCAGACTGAAGATAAATCTGAGAGTAGATCTTTTATTTTAACCGGGGAAAAAATATTTTTTTCTATAATTTCTACCAGTACTTTAGAAAAAAGAATGGAAAATCTGATCGATGAAAACGAAGGAGTTTGATTTTAATGATCAATGAACGCAGATACGAAGCTGAAGATATTCAGGTTCTAGAAGGATTAGAAGCTGTAAGAAAAAGACCAGGAATGTATATTGGCTCTACTTCTTTAGATGGACTTCATCACCTGGTTTATGAGGTTGTTGATAATAGTATCGATGAAGCAATGAGTGGTTATTGTGACTTAATAACTGTAGAAATACAAGAAGATAATATTGTTCAAGTTACCGATAACGGAAGAGGTATTCCCATCGAAAGTCATCCGAAAGTGAATAAACCTGCAGTAGAAGTAGTTATGACTACATTACATGCTGGAGGTAAATTTGGAGGAGAAGGCTACAAAGTTTCAGGTGGACTTCATGGGGTAGGTGTATCGGTGGTTAACGCTTTATCTGAATGGATGGAAGTTGAAATTTCATGGAAAGATGGAAATCTATATCGGCAGAGATATCAAAGAGGGCGGGCTGTCACAGAATTAAAAAAGATCGGGCCAACTTTGGAAAAAGAAACTGGAACTACGATTACTTTTAAACCAGATAGAGAAATTTTTCCTGATTTAGGTTTTAAATATAAAGTTTTAGCGCAAAGATTTAAAGAACTAGCTTATCTCAATAGAGGAATTAAGATTAAATTTATTGATAGTAGGTCTGAGCAGGAGGTTGTTAATGAATATTGTTATGAGGGCGGGATCATATCCTTTGTTAAGCATTTAAATAAAAATAAGAAGACTTTATTTCCCGATCCAATTTATATTCATGAGGTTGGAGAGGAACATGAAGTTGAAATTGCTATTCAGTACAACAATGGTTTTAATGAAAATGTATTTTCTTTTGCGAATAACATTAACACCAAAGAAGGTGGGACTCATTTAAGCGGTTTTAAAAGTGCTATGACCAGAACTATAAATGATTATGCTCGTAGTAAAAATCTACTAAAAGATAACGAAGATAATTTAAAAGGTGAAGATGTCAGAGAAGGACTTTTGGCGATAATAAGTGTTAAACTTGCTGAACCCCAATTTGAAGGTCAGACAAAAACTAAATTAGGTAATAGTGAAATTAGGGGTTTTGTTGATTCAGCTTTGAGTAAACATTTAAAAATATTTTTGGAAGAAAATCCTGCTGTAGGGAAGATCATAGTAGAAAAGGCTATCCAAGCTGCTTACGCGCGTAAAGCTGCTAAAAAAGCCCGGGACTTAACCCGTCGGAAAAGTGCTTTAACTTCTACAGCACTTCCAGGTAAACTAGCAGATTGTTCTTCTAAAGAGAAAGAAGAATCGGAGCTGTATATAGTTGAGGGTGACTCCGCCGGAGGTTCAGCCAAGCAGGGGAGAGATAGAAAATTTCAAGCAATTCTTCCGCTGAGAGGTAAAATTTTGAATGTAGAAAAAGCTAGATTAAATAAAATTTTAAATAACAAAGAAATAAGGGCTCTGATCACAGCTATCGGTACCGGAGTGGGAGAAGAATTTGATCTGGAAAAACTAAGATATGGAAAAATAATCATAATGACAGATGCGGATGTGGATGGTGCTCATATTAGAACGCTATTGTTAACGTTCTTTTATCGGTACATGAAAGCACTGCTTTTAGAAGGAAGAATATATATTGCTCAACCACCTCTTTACAAGGTGAAAATCGGCAGTAAAGAAGATTATGCATATAATGAAAGGGCGCTCCAAAAAATCATCTCGGAAAATCCAGATAGTAAAATTTCTCTGCAGAGATACAAAGGTTTAGGTGAGATGAACCCTAATCAGTTGTGGGATACTACCATGAATCCAGGCGAAAGAGTATTACTTAAAGTTGAGATAGAAGATGCAATATTGGCTGATGAAACTTTTACCACATTAATGGGAGATAGGGTAAGTCCGCGAAGACAATTTATAGAAGAACATGCTCACGAGGTTGAAAACCTCGATGTGTAGGTTTTTATCGAAAGAAGTAAAGGTAGGTGGAAGTTTTGATGATTGAGGAAAATATTAAGTTGGTAGCAATAGATGACGAAATGAAAGATGCTTATTTAGATTATGCTATGAGTGTAATCGTAGGTCGGGCTTTGCCTGATGTTAGAGATGGCTTGAAGCCTGTGCATAGAAGGATTTTATATGCGCTTAAAGACTTAAATATAACTTCTCGTTCTGCCCATAAGAAATCAGCCAGGATCGTAGGTGAGGTTTTGGGTAAGTATCACCCTCATGGGGATACTTCTGTTTATGATGCTATGGTTAGAATGGCCCAGGATTTTTCGCACAGATATCCTCTAGTGGATGGCCACGGCAACTTTGGATCTGTGGATGGAGATGCCGCAGCGGCAATGAGATATACTGAAGCGCGCATGGCTAAGATTTCCGAGGAGTTAGTAAAAGATATTGATAAAGAAACAGTAGATTTTAAGCCTAATTTTGATGATACCTTACAGGAGCCAGAGGTACTGCCAGCTCGAATACCTAATTTGCTAATAAATGGAAGTTCAGGTATAGCTGTTGGAATGGCGACGAGTGTCCCTCCTCATAATTTAGGAGAGGTTATTGAAGGGGTAGTAAGGCTAATTGATGATTCTAATATATCTGTAACTGAATTGATGCAGTCGATTCAGGGTCCTGATTTTCCCACAGGCGGTTCAATAATGAATCGAGATGAGATTATAAAAGCTTATAGAACCGGTCGAGGCAAAGTCAGAGTGAGAGCTAAAACTAGAATAATAAATCCTGATAGTAAAAAACCAATAATTATAGTTGATGAACTACCTTATCAAGTTAATAAAGCGAAATTGATCGAAAAGATTGCTGATTTAGTAAAAGAAGATAAAATTACCGGCATCAGTGACTTAAGAGATGAATCAGATCGAGATGGAATGAGGATTTTCATCGAGTTAAAGTCAGGTACTAACCCTGATGTTATGTTAAATAAATTATTTAAAAACACTCAATTACAAACTACGTTCAGTGTAATAATGCTGGCTTTAGTAAATAATCAGCCCAAAGTACTCTCGTTGAAAGAAGTACTCTATCATTATTTACAACATCAAAAAGATGTTGTTCGTAGAAGAACTACTTATGATCTTAATAAAGCCGAAGATAGGGCTCATGTCCTGGCAGGTTTTAGAATTGCTTTAGCGGATATCGATGAAGTAGTAGAACTTATTAAAAAAGCACCTGATTCTAACGCTGCTGCCTTACAGTTAGAGAGAAGGTTTGGCCTATCTGAGCGCCAGGCAGATTCTATCTTGAGTATGCAGTTAAAAAGATTAACCGGGTTGGAAAGAGAAAAAATAGAAGAAGAATATTCTGAACTTCAGGAACAAATTGCTTATTTAAGGAGTATTTTGTCAAGCGAAGAAAAATTGATTGGTTTAATCAGAGAGGAACTGCTGGAGATCAAAGAAAAATATCAGGATGAAAGAAGAACTGATATTTTAAATCAAGACGTCAGTCTGGAAATGGAAGATTTGATTGCAGAAGAAAATATAGTAGTTGCTTTAACTAATTTCGGTTATATTAAGAGAATGCCTTTAGATATTTATCGGAGCCAAAAACGAGGCGGTAAAGGGATAATAGGTATAAGTACCAGGGATGAGGATTTTGTTGCTGATATTTTTACAGCTACTACCCATCGCACATTTATGTTCTTTACCAATAAAGGGCAGGTTTATCGTTTGAAGGGGTATCAGATACCTCAAGCAGGAAGGCAGGCTAGAGGAACAGCTATTATTAATTTGCTGGATCTAGATGAAAATGAAAAAATATCGGCAATTATTCCGATTGATGAATTCTACGAAGATAAATATCTTCTCATGGTTACTCAACGAGGAATCATCAAAAAGACTGCACTGAGTGAATATGATACTAACTATACCGGTCTGCAGGGTATCCAGCTGAGAGAAGATGATGAACTTGTAGAGGTTAAGCTTGCAGGAAATGATGATAGCATTTTCGTGACGAGTAGAGAAGGAAAAAGTATTCATTTTGAAATCGATGAAGTTAGAGAAACTGCAAGAAGTTCTATCGGAGTTAAAGCGATCGATTTAATCGAAGAAGATGAAGTCATTGGGGCAGGTCTAGCTAGCGAAGGGGAAGATTTGTTTGTTATAACTGAAAAAGGTTATGGCAAGAGAACTTCTTTAGAAGAATATCGAACTCAGCATAGAGGTGGTAAAGGTTTAATCACTGCTAATATATCTGCCAAAATAGGGAAAGTAGCCCAGATGAAGGTTGTTGATAAAGGGCAGGAACTATTGATTATTACCCAGGAAGGAATAATGATCAGGGTAAAGGTTTCTGATATTTCAACTTTTAGTAGAAATACTCAAGGGGTAAAAGTTATTTCGTTGAATGAAGGCGATAAAGTAATATCTCTAGCTAAAATAGATATAGATCCTGAATTAGACCAGGATCCTGAGTTAGGTCAAGATGCTGAACTAATAGAAGAAGATGAGGATAAAGAAATTAATAATGATAAAGAAGAATGAACAGGCTTAATATGAATAACTATAACCCTCTGTTGACTTTTTATAGCAGGGGGTTTATAAATAAATATTTTTCTCAGAAAAATAGCAAAAAAGAGTTGACAGCAGGGGCGGCAGATGTTAGTATAATAAATGTCGCTACAAAAAAAGGGGCGAAAGAGCTCTTGA
>JBNJDR010000010.1:0-50681 GCA_051745085.1 Bacillota bacterium
CCGACAGCCGGACGAAGAGACGATCAAAGAGGTGGTCCTGGCCGGCCAGCAGGCGCCTTTTGTGGCTCAAATGTACAGCGTGCTCCTGAAGCGGGAGGGAAAACTTCCCTTCGGGGCACCCCTTTTGTTTACCATCTGTGTCGATGCCCATAAGCTGGAGAAGATCATGGCCCGGCGGGACTGGGAGCTGATCACCAACGATCTTTCCCTGCTTTTGTTCGGCATCCAGGATGCCGCCTACATGGCAGAGAACATGGTCATCGCCGGGGAAAGCTTGGGGCTGATGAGCTGCTATCTGGGCAGCACCCCCTATTTTGCCGATAGGATCAAAGAGGACTATAATCTGCCGGAGCGGGTTTTCCCCCTGGTCCAGCTGGCCATGGGTTATCCGGCCGAAGATAAACCGGTTCGCCCCCGTTATCCTCTAGATTTTGTCCTGTTTGAAGATGAATATCCCGACCTGGATGAGGAGAAAGTACGAGCAGCGATGGAACAGATGGATAGCGGCTACCTGGAGCAGGATTATTATAAGGAGCATAACGCCATGATCTCTCTTAGGGGAGACAGGGAGGAAGAGTTCGACTACGAGAATTACAGCTGGACCGAGCATATGTCCCGCAAGTGGGGCCAGCGCTTACAGGATCCAGACTTGATTTTAGAGCAGCTCAAGGAATGCGGCTTTGATCTGCAGAATTTACAGGGAGATGAGAATTAATGAAAACCATCGGATTGATCGGCGGGATGAGCTGGGAGTCGTCTTTGGAATACTATCGCCTGCTTAACCACGTCGTTAAGGAAAGGTTAGGGGAGCCCCATTCAGCCGAGTTGATCATGTATTCTGTTGATTTCGCCGAATACGAAAGGCTGCAGCATGCCGGGGATTGGGAGCAGCTGGGCCGGAAGATGATCGGCCTGGCCCAGGCCCTGGAAGGGGCCGGCGCAGAACTTTTGTTGATATGTACCAATACAATGCATAAATTAGCCCCGGCGGTCCAGGCTAATACCGGGGTGCCCCTGCTCCATATAGCCGATGCGGCCGCCGCCGCGATCAAGGCTCAGGGCTTAAGCAGGGTGGCTCTGTTGGGTACCAACTTCACCATGACCGAGCCTTTCTACAAAGATAGGCTCCAGGATAAGCACGGGTTAGAGATCTTGATTCCCGACCAGGAGCAGCGCCAGGTGATCCACAAGGTGATCTACACCGAACTTATTTCCGGGATAATCAACGATATCTCCCGGGCGAAGTTCAAAAAGATCATAGACAGCTTAAAGGCCCGGGGAGCCCAGGGTGTAGTCTTAGGCTGCACCGAAATTCCTTTATTGATAAAGGCGAAGGACAGCAGCCTGCCCGTATTTGATACCACCACTCTGCACGCGCTGCAGGCGGTCGAGCAGGCCTTAGCTTAAACCGGTTTAGACCAGGGGAGAGTACCCGCTGTCCTGAGGTACATCCTGATCTAATTCGGTAAAAATATCGGCCAGCCGGGAAATCCCGGTCTTGATCTCTTCCGGGGTGACGGCGGCAAAACTCAAGCGGAAAAATGAATTTTTGGCCCTTCGTTCCCGCTGGTTCATAAGAAAGATGTCGCCGGGGAGGAGCGCCACCCGCTTTTCCCGGGCGGCCAGATAGAACCGGTCGGCGGCAACTCCGAGCGGCAGCTGCAGCCAGAAGTAGATCCCCCCTTCCGGCTTATAGACCAGCTGAACCGGAGGGATCAAAGTACTTTCAAGCTCTGCCAGCATCGTTTCGAAGCGCTGCCGGAAGAGCTTTTTTATTTTGCTGATGTGGTTTTCCCACATCCCGGCCCGAAAATAATAGTCCATGGCCCGCTGGGTCAGGCCGGCGCTGGAGATATCGGTGGCATGCTTCGCGGCCAGCAGGCGGGAACGGTACTGCTCGGGCAGGGTGAGGAAGGCCAGACGCAAGCCCGGCATGAAGATCTTCGAGAAGCTTTTTATATAGATAACCCGCCCGGTTTCATCGAAAGCTTTTAGGGGGAGAGGAGATTCACCCCGATAGGCCAGCTCGCTGATGCAATCATCTTCGATTATAAGCAGGTCGTATTCCTGGGCCAGCTCCAGAACTTTTAGTTTCTTCTCCTTACTCCAGCACACCCCGGTGGGGTTATGAAAGCCCGTCATGACGTAGAGGAGGCGGAAATCTCCGGATGCCAGGGCTGATTCCAGGGCGGTGGTGTCGATCCCGTCAGGCTCCATCGGGATCGCTTCTATTTGAGCAGCCCGGGATTGGAAGGCAGAGATGGCCCCGGGATATGTCGGTGATTCTACCAGCACCTGCTCCCCGTAATCTAAAAAGATTTTGACGAGCAGATCGATGGCCTGCTGGGCTCCGGAGACTATCTGGATCTCCTCCAGGGGTACCTTAAGACCCTGGCTGGCAAAATAGTGGGCGATGGACTGGCGGAGCGGGTAATAGCCCTGGCTTTTCTGGTAAGTAAAGGCTTCACCCCTGTCTCGGTCCAGCACCTGATTTATGGCTGTTTTGAAGTCTTCCACCGGGAAGAGGGAAGACGAGGGGGTGGCGCTGGCAAAGTTGATATCGTTGTTCAGTTCGATCTGGCCGTAGCCCAGCATCTCTAGAGATTTTTCCTCCTCTTCAGCGGTCAGCCGTTCCTGCCGGGCTGGGCCCGCAGTCTGGCGAGGGGCAACGAAACTGCCGCTGCCGACCTTTTTGTAGATATATTCTTCTTCGGCCAGGAGCTCGTAGGCCTTGACCACGGTGGCGGGGTTGACCCCTACCCGATCGGCCAGTTCCCGGATGGCCGGAAGTTGACTGTTCTCTTCGAGCCTACCTGTTTCGATGCAGGTTTTTATCTGGCTGTAGAGCTGTTGATACAGGGTGCGGTTTTCGCTTCGATCGACCGTTATTTCCTCCCAGCAGCCTGCATTTTCCTCGCTCATATTTGTTTTCTCCTTAGTCATAATTACCTCCTTGCTTATCTGCAATATACCGATACAATTTTGAGTATTAAAAAATATCGTATTACTATTGACAATACAATTAGAATATGACATACTATAAATGGATTAAAGCTACATATCAAAGCAGTTCTATTCATAATTGTATCATTACATTTATAGAAAGACAAATTTTTATTTGTGTAAACAGGTGAGGAGGTTAAACTACTATGAGAGATACCAATCTACTTTCCACTCTCCAGGATTTTAATTATAAGGAAGACCCAGCCCGGATCATTGCCTATCAGGCCTTGATGATAGCCTTTGTCTCCCTGGCAACCTTTTTATATTTTCCCGGCCCCAGTTCATCTTACTTCAATCTAGGTGAGGTTGCGATCTACATGATCGCCCTGAGTTTTGGGGGTAAAGTCGGCGGGATCGCCGGCGCTTTTGGGTCGGCAATCACCGATGTCCTTCTCGGTTATTCGATCTGGGCCCCCTTTACTTTCGTCATCAAAGGTCTGGAAGGATACGTGGTCGGCCGGATCGCCGGAGGGAAAAGAGATATAAAAACTTCTATCATCGCTATTATCCTGGGCGGCCATATCATGATCGTGGGTTATGCGATCACCAAGGGTATTTTGATCAGTCCTGCAGCAGTTCTGCCGGAAATATTCATCGATTACGGCCAGATGATCATCGGCGGTATTGCGGCCATTCCTTTATCCCGCCGGATTATCAGCTATTTTAGAAACAAATAGTTCACTTGCTTATAATTGATGTAAAAATGAATATAATCAACATCCCTCTTGATATCCGGGGTTTTCTGAAGTATAATTGAGAAAAGATAACTAATTATGCAGGACGTTCGGAAGTTTCACCCACTCAGGAGGGATTTTTGTGTTTGAATTACCTATCGCCCAAATAGATTCGATCAAAGCACCTGCCCGCCCCCGGCTGTACAAAGCAGAGGGAGATGCGGCCGTTCTGGTTCTACACGGTTATACCGGTCATCCCGGGGATATGGATTACCTGGGCCAGCAGATTCATGAAAAACTGGAGATCACCGTTAATATACCCCGCCTGCCCGGCCATGGGACCAACAGGGCTGATTTTCAGAGTACCGGAGCCCGGGACTGGCTGCGCGGGGCTGTGGATAGTTACCTGTGGTTACAGACCCGTTATTCTCAGATAGATGTGGTGGGTTTATCCATGGGAGGTCTGCTGGCTCTGCAGCTGGCGGCCGGATTTGACCTGGGCAAACTGGTCCTGATCGCCCCCGCCCTCTATGTCGTTGACAGGTTCATCGCTGCCAGCCATCTCCTGCGCCTGTTTAAGGTTAAGTTAAAGCAGGATAGCTATGTGGAGGAGCCGGAACAAAGTCTGACCGAGGCTGAACGGCAGATCCGAGAGGATTATCACCGCTATCATTACACCCCCCAGCTGTCCGAGCTGCATAAACTGATGCTGGTTACCCGGAAAAAATTAGCCGGGATTGCCGCTCCGACGCTGGTCGTTGCCTCCGAGGCAGACGGGGTGGTCCCCCTGAAAGCGGCCCGCCAGGTTAAAGCGGAGCTGTCTGGTCCAGTAAAGTTGAAGATACTCAAAAATTCACCTCACGTGATCAATAACGGTCCGGAGAAAGAAGAATGTGCGGCTGAAATTATAGAGTTTTTAGAGCAGTAACCTGGAGCTAGCTTCCAGGTTCTTTTTTTTGTCTAATTTCGGCCTAAAACTTGACTAATCAACTAAAGTTATTTATAATTATATATAGATACACCCTAAGGGTATAAATTTGGAGGGATAAATTTATGAGTAATAAAGAAACAGAAGAGAAGAAAATATCATTTGCAGTTGAAGGCATGTCCTGTGCAGCCTGTTCTCAGAAGGTGGAAGATACACTGGCCGCTGCGGACGGTATCTCGGAAGCAGCTGTAAATATTAATACAGAAAAAGCAACCATAACTTACGATCCGGAAAAGGTTAGCTACGCAGATTTGGAGAAGATCGTAGAAAAGAGCGGGTACAATATAAAGAAGAAAAAGACCGAACTGCCTATCGCGGGGATGTCCTGTTCTTCCTGTGCCCAGGCGATCGAAAAAAATATTGCCGACCTGGATGGAATAATATCGGTAAATATTAATTTTGCTACAGAAAAGGGTCATGTTGAGTATCTACCTGACCTGGTTAAGCGGCGTCAGCTGATCAAAGCGGTGGAAGATGCCGGTTACGAATTGAAACAGGAGGCGAAAACCGGGGAGGAGGATGAAGCCTCCCGGGAAGAGAAGGAGATGGAGAAAGCCAAACGCAATGTGATCTATGCTTTTGCCCTGACCATCCCGGTCTTCATCCTGATGTTCGGTTCATTATTTGGTCTGTCCTTACCGGTCGCAGGCTGGATTCAGGGTTTGATCGAGGCAGCTCTGGCTTTCCCCGTAGTCTTTATTCTGGGATACAAAACCCATAAAGGGGCGATCAACTCGCTCCGGCACGGTGGGGCCAACATGGATGTGCTTATCACCATGGGTACCTTCGCCGCCTACGGCTACGGTATATCAGCCTTCTTTTTCGATGTCGACCGTTTCTTCGGACTGGCCGCCGGGATCATGGCCTTCCACTTGATCGGAAAGTATCTGGAAAGTAAAGCTAAAGGTCGAGCCTCCCAGGCCATCAAGAAGCTGCTGGAATTGGGAGCCGACACTGCTCGGATCGTAGTTGACGGAGAAGAAGTAGAGGTGCCGGTGGAAGAGGTTGAGATAGGGGATACCATGATAGTTAAACCAGGCGAGAAGATCCCCACCGATGGCGAGGTTATCAGCGGAAGAAGCGCCATCGATGAATCGATGGCTACCGGTGAATCCATGCCGGTGGAAAAAGGCGAAGGCGATGAGGTCATCGGCGGGACGATCAATAAGCAGGGAGCGCTCAAGGTGGAAGCCACCAAAGTTGGAGAAGACACCTTCCTCTCCCAGGTTATCCAGATGGTCGAGGAAGCCCAGGGCTCCAAGGTACCGATCCAGGCCTTTGCGGACAGGATAACTTCCTACTTCGTGCCCAGCGTTATCGGCCTGGCGGTCTTAACCTTCATCCTCTGGTACTTCATCGGAGGCTCTGCGATGATAACTACTGCTATCTTTGCCAGCATCGCCGTTCTGGTCATCGCCTGCCCCTGCGCTTTAGGCCTGGCTACCCCTACCGCTTTGATGGTAGGTACCGGGAAAGGGGCCGAAAACGGCGTTTTGATCAGAGATGGCGAAGCCGTTCAGACCTTAAAAGATGTTACTGCCATCGTCCTGGATAAGACAGGGACTATAACCAAAGGGGAGCCGGAAGTCACCGATATCATTACCACTTCCGCTTTTAGTTCGGATGAGGTCCTTCGTCTCGCTGCCAGCGCAGAAAAATCTTCGGAACACCCGTTGGGAACAGCTATAGTGAAACGGGCCGAAGCCTATGAGCTGGAGTTAGAAGAGATCAAGGATTTCAGCGCTGTGGTCGGCCGGGGGATCAAAACCGAGTCCTCAGCCGGTTCGCTCCTGGTTGGAAATCAGAAATTGATGCAGGAAGAAAATATTGATATCAGTTCGCTAAAAGACCAGGTGGTAGAACTTGAAGAAGAAGCCAAGACGGCCATGCTGGTCGCTGTGGATGGTAAAGCTGTCGGAATCATAGCGGTTGCAGATACGCTGAAGGAAGATTCTATTGCAGCCATCGCCGCCTTTAAAGAAATGGGCTTAACCACAGTTATGATCACCGGCGATAACACGCGTACCGCTCGGGCCATCGCGGACGAGGTAGGTATCGAAAAGGTTATCTCCGAGGTTATGCCCGACGATAAATCCTCGGAGATCAAAAAGCTGCAGTCCCAGGGCGAGGTAGTTGCCATGGTTGGTGACGGGATCAACGACGCCCCGGCCCTCAAACAGGCCAACGTCGGTATTGCCATCGGGACCGGGACGGATATCGCCATCGAGTCTTCGGACTTAACCCTGGTTCGCGGCGAGTTGAGCGCCGTAGTTTCCGGCTTGAAGCTCAGCCGGTATACCTTCTCAACCATCAAGCAGAATCTGTTCTGGGCCTTCATATATAACACGATAGCCATCCCGATTGCGGCCCTGGGTCTGCTGAATCCGATCATCGCTGCTGGGGCTATGACCGTGAGTTCGATCAGTGTTATTTTGAATTCCACCCGGCTTAAGAACAAAGATATTACCATGGACGGGATCAAGAAAGCAGAAGTGGCTCCGGCTCAGGCAAAATGATGATTAAATTAAATAAATATATAAAAAAGAGGGGTAACCGCTGCTGCAGCGGTTACCCCTTCTTTTAATTTCAGATTATCTCCTAGGCTTATTCTTCTGCTTCCAGCTCCCGAACGTACTGGTTCACCCTTTCAACCTGGAGGTAGAAGGCTTCCAGTCGGGCTTCTATCACCTGAGGGAATTTACTGCCGTCGCTTTCTACGGCCAGCAGGGGCAGGGAAGAGAAGCGGTCCAGGACCTTTCGGCCGATGCTGCCGGGCTCGGTCTTTTCATATTTTATCTTCTCCATTTTATCTTTCAGGATCGACTCAGAAACCCGATGATGGAGACAGCCGAAGGGTCCGATCAATATTATTCCGTCCACCTCATCGATTATCTGAGAGATCCCGCTCCCGATGATCACTATGGTTTCTCCGGTAAGTTTATCGGAGACCAGCTCTCTCCCGGTGGTGATCGTCTGCTCCATATCGATAATATGTTTGCTGTATAAACCGGTATCAGAGAATATTTCTCTGATTTCCCCTTCATATTTGTTTTTGTAGTGGTTTTCAAATCTATGCTTGAGCTTATTCTTTAACCGGGCAAACAGGGAAGGGGAGTCGAAGGCATCCGTCTTTTGGGACATGTAGTCCACGTAATTTAACCATTCGATAAGCGGCGAGACGATCGTGACTATATTTTTTCTGGCCAGTTTTTCCACCAGATGCTGGCGGGAAAACTTATCGCTGCGGGCGTAGACTTCCCCGGACAGGGCCACCTTTTTAGCCTGCTCAAGGGGTTGGACCAGAGGGATCTGCTCCAGTTTTTCGGCTTCCTCCCGCAGGGTATCTTTAAGCCGGGGCCAGCTTTGTTCTGCCATAGCTGTGAGGATGGTCTCCTGGCTGGCAGCGTATAGCCTTCTTCCTTTATTCGGGTTTTCGGCCAGAGCTATGATGGCACTGTAAACGTCGTTTAGAACCTCAGTTATGGCCAGGGCCTGCCAGCCCCGCTTCAAAATTTTAGAACCCAGGGCTTTATATCCCGGCCCGCAGTCCAGACTTAATACAGCCACATTTTCTATATTCTTTTCCGCGATTATCTTTTTCATCATCACGCCGTACTGGCCCAGGCGGCAGGGGCCTGATGATTCAGCCATGAAGTAGACCATGACCTGTTCATCTGATCTTTCTTCGATCTGTTTTAGCATCGTGCCCACGGTCAGGTGGAAGGGCATGCACTCTTTCCCCGTGGCATGAGCTTTTCCAATTTTTAGTTCTTCTTCTCCTGGCGGTTCGCAGGCGATGGAGTTGATCCCCTGATATTCTAAGACGGCTGCGAAGGCCCTGGAGGCCAGGCTGCCCATCGAAGGTACCACCACCGTCACCCTATCATCCCGCAGGGACAGGTTTTCCCCGCTGGATGTTTTTACCCTGATATCTCCGCTGGAGAAGTATGTTTGGGCCGGGCTGTAGCTTTTTTCAGACTCGGATTTTTCCCTGTTGTCGACCTCCCGATACCGGTCCACCACCTCCAGAAAAGCCTCGATCCGGGTATTGATGCCGGCATCAGCGGTATGATTATCCAGTTCCAGCGTCAAAGAAGGCTTACTGCCGTTTTCCTGGCGGAAGTAGTTGAGCAAGAAGGAGTCAGGACCGCAGCTGAAATTGGTGATATAGGTGCCGAATAGCCGGGGATGGCTGCTGACGAACTTTGCCCCCCGGATCAGCTTCTGGCCAAAAGACCAGTACATCTCGGGAAAGAGCTCTTCATTTTCCGCCGGCAGCATATCGAAGGGTATGACTATTTCCCCCTGGGAGGCAAATTTATGGGGTATGCCGAAGTTGGTATCTGAAGTTAGGGCATTATAGGGTCGGCCAAAAATCACCGTAGCCTTCTTATCTTCCTGTTCCAGGCGGTTTAAGACCGCTCTCCCTACCTCGGTTAACTCTGTCTGAAAATCCTGCAGGGCCGTCAGGCCGGTTTTAAAGGCCCGTTTTGCCTGTTTTTTATCGATATCTAATTTTTCGGCCACGCTGATGAACTCCGCTTCAACCTGTTTAAGATCTCGGGAGAAGTCCAGGACAGGGGTTAATACTTTATCTGTTTCTAATTCCGGCCAGGTGGCCGAGAGATAATAAGGTTCTCCCTGGGCTACCGGGCAGAGGATATTGCGGACCGGGCCGTTTTCTACGGGTAAAGATACCACGTGGGGGAGGAAGATATAGTCTACCTCCTTCTGTTTGAGCAGATCGTGCATATAGCCGTGGCTCACTTCGACCGGGTAGCAGAAAGAGGCGGAAGTCTGCTGCAGGCCGGCCTGCTCGATATTATCCGGGAGGACAACCTGGTAACCCAGCTCGGCGAAGAAACGGGAATAGAGGGGGAGGAGACTGTGGGTAAGGAGAGATCTATTTATCCCGATCTTCCCCTTGATCTTTTGGTCTTCCCCGGGCTCAGCCAGGTAATCTGTAAACAGAAGCTCCTCTCGGGTCTGCACGAGATTCAAACTCCTCATATCGTAATCTTTAGTATTTTCATTCAAGCTCATATATTTATCGCAGATACCCCCGAAGAGATGACGCTCTCCGGATATTTCCAGAACTTTGATCTTGCATTTGCGGTCACAGTCGCTGCTGCCTCCCTGACAGGTAAAATCGTCAAGATGATTAACTTCTCGCTGGGCCAGTTCGTCCAGATCGAAATCCTGCCGGGAGATTTTGCCTTTATTCAACTGCCGCCGGGTTTCCAGCGCGACCCCAAAGGCTCCCATCAGGCCAGGCTCAGGCGGGACCACTATCTCCCTATCGGTCAGGGCGGCCATGGCCATGGGCACGGCTTCGTTGTAGCAGACGCCGCCCTGCATGAAGACTTTATTCCCCACCGGGCGGGTTCCTTTAACCTTATTGGTGTAGTTCTGGCAGATGGAATAGACCAGTCCGGCACATATATCGGGAATAGGGATGCCTTCCTGGATGGCATTTTTGATATCGCTGCCGATGAAGGCCGAACATTGATCGTTGAAATTGGGAGGATTGTCAGCCTGTAAGGCTATCCCGGCGATATCCTCCATGGCTATGTTCAAGAAGTCCTGGGCCGATTCTTCCAGGAAGGATCCGGTCCCGGCGGAACAGGCTTCATTCATGGCGTAATTGGTCGGGACCCCGTTGACCAGATAGGTGTACTTGGCATCCTGACCCCCGATTTCAAAGATCGTATCCACCTCGGGATCGAAGTAAACTGCTCCGGCAGCATGGGCGATGATCTCGTTGATTACCGATTCGGTCAGGGCATGCAGGCCGGTTATCCTGCGGCCTGAACCTGTCACGCCGAGGGCGGTGATGGAGATATTTTTTTCTCCCACCTGTCTACTTAAACTGGCATAGCACTCCCGGGAAGCGGTAACAGGATCGCCGTTTGTGCGCAGGTATTCCGAAGCTATCAGGCGGTTTTCTTCTCCGGTAATGAGCACGGCTTTGGTGGTGGTGGAACCGACATCTAGACCTAAGATACATTCATCTCCATCTCGAGGAGCTGATTTTTCCAGCTCATGAAAGGTTACTTTATCCTTATAACCCTGGAGCGGGCGATTGTAGTCAAATAATTCGGTGCTGTCTGCAAACATCTCGTCGAGTTCGGTTATGGTGCTGCCTTCCTTTTCCGCCCAGAGGGCGGTGCCTAGAGCTTCGAAGTAGAAGGCTTCCTCGGGCACGACCAGCTTATCCAGCCTTTCCTGGAGATAATCGATTACCACCTGGTTTTTGGCCAGGCCTCCCACCAGCATCACAGTTTTTGCCTGGGACTGGTTGAGCAGCTCCTGGATCTTATCCGCCATCATCTGACATAATCCGGCCACGATTCTGCCTTTGTCCATACCTTTATTGAGGGCATGGGTACAGTCACTTTTGCAAAAAACAGAACAGCGGTCCGAGACCTGATAGGGATCGGGATGATCAGCTATTTCCATGGCCTCTTCCAGGCTGAGGTTCATCCGTTTTATCTGCTGCAGAAAGAATTCACCGGTGCCGGAGGCGCACTGGTTACCGGTATAGACATTTATTGTTTTGCCTTCCTGGTTTAATTCATAGACCATGAAGGTTTCTGCACCAGCGCTGATGATGGCATCAACCTCATCATATTTAGCTCGGATATATTCGTAAGCTAATTCGGTGGCTTCAGCTTCGGAAATGGAGGGGACCTGAACTAAGGATTTAAACTTCCGCCCGGTTACAGCTACTTTTTTAGCAGATAAATTGTTGTTTTGCATGAGCTGTTTAAGCGTTTCTTTGACGTTTGATTCATGGGACCGGAACTCCTGCTTTGAGATGGTTAAATTTTCACTGTTTCTTTTTAACTCTACTATTTTTATGTTAGATGACCCTATGCAAAGGCCTGCTGCAGTCATGACAAGATCGTCCTCCTTTGTCGAGATAAGTGAATGCTCTATTTTATATTGCGAATTCCGCCACTGGTCGGACTTAAACCGGGAACTGAGACAGCCTTAAGTTACCGGGCCTCCCCCCGGTACCGTTTAAGATCTGCAGGCAGATCAAATTGAGCCAGGAGATCTACGGCCAGGAGGTATGCCTGGCCCCGACTTAAATGTTCGGCTGCGAGGCCGGGATGATCTACGATCTCTACCTGCTCGTAGTTCTTCCACCGAGTATAGATGGCCTCGATTTCAGCCGAACTCAAATCTGCTGAATAGTCTGCCAGAGGAGAGATGAACTTGAAAGCATCTTCGCCTGTTAAATCGAGATCCAGCCGGGTAAGCGCAGTTAGATGGTCGGCAGCCTGTTGATATTCTATATTAGCCCGGCGGTTGTGCAGCCCGTTCAGCAGGAGATAGGCAAAGGAACGCTGACTGATCGGTTCGTCCAGGCGAAAATTGTTGTCGTATCCTCCTACCACCAGCCCCCAGGAGAGAAGCTCGGCTACCGCCTCAAAATAATCGGGGTCGACCAGTTTTCGCTGCAGGTTCTTGATCTTCCGAGAATTAATCTGGCTGTAAAGCGGGGTAGCCTGCTGGATTTCTGTCATAAGAGCATTATTATGGGCGATATCCTCCAGGGATAAACCTGTTTTAACGGCTTGAGCCGCGGCCAGGCCTGCTCCTTCGGCGGCGGTCATCCCGTTGGGTACGATCCTCCCGGAAGAGTGAGCAATAGAGGAGAAGCCGCTGCTTCTACCTACGATAAGCATATTATTTACTTTCTTTGGAATCAAGGAACGCAGGGGAATCCCGTAAACCGGGGGATTGAAGTAGACAAATCCTCCTGCTCCCGGGGCGTGGGCCTGGTAATCCAGAGGATAGGAGGCCAGCGCCACGGTATCTTTGGGGATGTGGGCAGCCAACTGTTCCTTCACCCCTACCTGGGCCACCGTTAAAAAATGGCGGCTTTCCCGGAAATAAAACTCCGGGGCCAGGCCCAGGTATTCGATGTTATCTAAACCGCCCACCTCGCTTTGTAAATAAGCTGTTACCCGGCGCGCCTCTTCATCTGCCCGGTTAAAAAGTTCGGCCTGAAGTTCGGGCCGGCTGGCTTCAACTTGATAGAAGTGGAGGGCGTTAATATAACCATAAGTTATAGTTCTTCCTCCATCATCTCGATCCTGCAGCACCAGGTTTAAACCCCGCAAGCCGGCTCCAGGATCGGCAGGGGTGTATCTTTTCCCCACCTGATCGAATCCATAGGCATTGTCTCTACCGACACGGGCATGGCCGTGCCGGCCCGATCTGGCCGCTTCTTTTAATCCCCGCCTGTCGATCCCTTTAAGTTTTATCACCGGGGTCACAGGCATATACCGGTCGGGCTGGCCGATATCGGCCCCGCCGAAGAAATAGGGGCTGCCGGTCAGGGCGGCCAGATCTCCGTTCTGGCTGGCGTCTATAAAAAATGCGGCGCTTAAATTATGGATTTCCGGTTCATGGGAGGGAGATGACGTTTTCCGGCTGATCTGCACGGCCTGTAATTCCCCCTGGTTTAGGGTGACATCCTCCAGACGATAATTTCTGTAAACGGTGAGGTTTTCTTCGCCGGCCAGCAGCTGGTTGAAGGCTGATTTAGCCTGCTCTATCTGGAAAGAAACTCCACCCCCGACAAGGTTATGCCACTCGGCGAAGAAGCCCCGGTTAAGACTGCGGTTTTTGCGGTCGTAATTTAGATCTAAAAAGTTAAGGTAGCCATACGTGAAAAGGCCGCCGGGTTCTTCGCGTTCCATGATCAGAGCAGTTTCTAAGCCCTGTCTGGCAGCGCTCACCGCTGCAGCTATACCTTCAGGTTCGGCCTGATATACGAGCAGATGGTAGTCATGTTCCAGTTCAACCTGCCCGGTAACTTCCTGGCTCCAGGCAAGTTTTTCTTCGCTGCTGCTCCCTGCATTAAAGGTTATTATAAAAAATATGAGTACTAAAAATCCAAATAATAATTTCTTAATCTTGATCACATCTTTTCTGATAATTTAAACCCGGTCTGAGTTGGAACAGACCGGGGCTCTGCAGTTGGTTTAAAATTCAGCTGATTTTGGCGTTCTGGGGAAAGGAATAACATCCCTAATGTTTGCCATCCCGGAGAGATACATCAATAACCGCTCGAAACCCAGTCCGAAGCCGGAATGGGGTACAGAACCATATCTTCTAATATCCAGATACCAATCGTATTTATCCAGGTCCATGCCTTCCGCTGCCATCTTATCGCGCAGGATCTCATATCTTTCTTCCCGCTGGCTGCCGCCTACGATTTCGCCCACGCCAGGAACCAGACAATCTACAGCCCGGACGGTTTTATTATCGTCATTATACCGCATATAGAAGGCTTTTATCTCGGCGGGATAATCGGTAACCATGATCGGTTTATGGAAGTGCTCTTCGGTTAAATATCTTTCATGTTCGGTCTGAAGATCCACGCCCCATTCTACCGGATACTCGAAGTCTTTGTCTGCCTGCTCCAGGATTTCGATAGCTTCAGTGTAGGTGATCCGACCGAAGTCGGACTCGATGATCTCTCTGATCGTATCCAGACGGCCTTTTTTGATCCACTGGTTGAAAAATTCCATTTCTTCCTGGGCTTCCTCCAGGGCAAATTTGAAGAGATATTTAATAAAATCCTCGATCAGGACTAACATCTCATCCAGATCGCAGAACGCCATTTCTGGCTCGATCATCCAGAACTCGGATGCATGGCGGGAAGTATAAGATTTTTCGGCCCTGAATGTGGGACCGAAAGTGTAGATATCCCCGATGGCGGTAGCTAACAGTTCACCCTGCAGCTGGCCGCTGACGGTGAGGCCGGTTTCCTGGCCGAAAAAATCTTCGCTGTAATCGATCTGGCCCTGCTCGTTTCGGGGTGGGTTGTCTGAATCCAGGGTGGTAACCTGGAACATTTCTCCCGCGCCCTCGGCATCCCCGGTGGTGATGATCGGGGTATGGATGTAATAGAAGTTCCGCTCGTTGAAAAACTTGTGGACGGCGAAGGCCATCTTACTGCGGAACCTGTTGAGGACGCCAAAAGTATTAGTTCTTGGTCTTAAATGAGCGATCTCTCTCAGGAACTCGAAAGTATGGCGTTTCTTTTGCAGTACGTAATCTTCAGGAGCTTCTCCGACCACCGCGATCTCTTCAGCCTTCATCTCGATATTCTGTTCCCGGCCTTCGACTTTCTCTAAGTAACCTTTCACCCTGAGGCTGGCTCCGTTGGAGACTTTATCTAAAGGAAAATCCTCCGGGCTTAGAACGACTATCTGTAAATTATTTAAAGAGCTGCCGTCATTTAGCTCGATAAATGCTATGTTCTTGGAACTTCTAAATGTTCTTACCCATCCTAAAACCACAACATCTTCATAGCTTTCGATCTCATCTTGTAAAATATCTTTTACGCGTGTCCGTGCAAAATAATCCATTGTTTTCCCTCCTAAAATTAGACTGTTCAATAATATATTCGCTAATAATTTAAAACATCCTCCCTCTGAAGCAGGAATCTCTTGATTTTACGAGAACTAATTTAATAATCCCAAAGAATATTTTTAAAATGGAGGTTTTATATTTGAAAAGAGAAATATTACGAAAAAGTTGTGCAGATTATAAAGAAGAGATCATAGCTTCCTTGCAGGAAATACTGCAGTTTAATAGTATCCAGGCAGATGCCAGAGAGGGTCAACCCTTCGGGGAAGAGGTAGATAAATGCTTAAATAGAACCCTGAAGATAGCCGAGGAGTTAGGCTTTAAGACCGGGAATATAGATGGTTATGCCGGTTATGCTGAAATTGGAGAAGGGGAAGAAATGCTGGGCATCCTCTGCCATCTGGATATAGTTCCAGCCGGTGACGATTGGAGCTATCCGCCTTTTGCTGGGAAGATCGATGATAATAAAATTTATGGTCGGGGGACCCTGGACAATAAAGGCCCTGCCATCGCCAGTTTGTATGCGATGAAGGTGATAAAAGATCTCAGTGTCAAATTAAATAAGCGCGTAAGGTTGATTTTTGGTACGAATGAAGAGAGCGGCTGGGCCGGGATTAACTATTACAAAGAACATGCAGAAATGCCGGTTATGGCCTTTAGCCCCGATGCAGAATTTCCGGTAATTCACGCCGAAAAGGGGATCTTGATCTTTGATCTCCAGAAAGAATTTTCTTCTGCTTCCTCTGCGGATAATGATGGGGTTGAGATCTTGAGTATAAGGGGAGGGAACGCCCCCAATATGGTCCCGGATCGGGCTACAGCCATGTTAAAAGGCAACTTTGATTATCTTACAAAAGAGGCCAATAAATATAATAACCGCTGGCAGGGCGAATTAAAATTAACTAAAACCGATAAAGGTATAGAACTTGTCTTTAAGGGTATTTCTGCCCACGGGAGCATGCCCCAGGATGGGGTTAATGCTGTATCCCATCTTTTGAAATTTTTGCAGGGGCTTGACCTCCAGAATGATGATAAAGCCAGGTTCTGTCGTGAATATAGCGAATTGATCGGACTGGATTACTTCGGGGAAAATATTGGCTGTGAGTTGAGCGATGAAGTCTCTGGAAAATTGGTTTTCAATGTAGGTCAGATAGAGTTAGACGAAACTAAAGCTAAAATAGTAGTTAACATCAGGTATCCGGTTACCTCTTCGGAAGAGAAAGTATTTACTGGTTTAGAAGAAAAAATCGATCAGTTCGGCTGGGAGTTGAATAAAGGCCAGCACAAGGAACCATTATTCGTAGAAAAGGAAGACGAACTGGTTACAAACTTAATGGCGGTATACCAGGCAGAAACAGGGGATGAAGATGCTGAACCGATCGCCATCGGAGGCGGAACCTACGCGCGAGCAGTGGAAAAAGGGGTGGCGTTTGGCCCGCTATTTCCCGGTCAACCGGAATTAGCTCACCAGAAAGATGAATATATTGATATTTCTGACCTGATCACAAATACCGTGATCTATGCAGGTGCTATCATTGCCCTGGCCAGCGGGGAAAAACTCGAGTAGAGAGGGATCTGTCATGCAGCCATTTAATATCTCATATACAACTGTGCTGAGAAGATTAATAGTCTTCTCAGTCATAGTTATATTTTTTAAGATTTCTATATTTAAGTTAACTCCATTTTTTCTTGCCTTTTTATTGGTATTAATAATGGAGAAACCGATAAATCTGCTCAGTCGGTATATGCCGAGGCTGCCGGCTGTCATTATTGTGCTCTCTATTATCTTGATTATTACCGTTACTGCTACCCTCCTGATCGCCAGTAATATAATTACAGAGTTGATCGATCTAGGCCGTTATCTTCCGCAGTATAGAGAACAGATCACTTCCGGGATAGATGATTTAATTCAGCGACAGAAGGATTTCTTCGAAGTGATTCCAGATGAAGTAGAGGTTCTGCTCCGGCAGAACATCAATGTTATTTATCAACGCAGCGATCAGATCCTATCTCAATTCGTCAACCGCCTGGTTAATCTTACTTTTAATATACCCGGTCTTCTAATTTTCATCATTTTCACGGTGTTTGCTTCGTTTTATATCAGTCGAGATAAAGACAAGATATTCGATGCCGTCTCCAGTAAGTTGAATCTAACGGAAAAGGATAAGGTAAAACTGGCCAGCGATTTTACTACCTACGTGCGGGTGCAGTTGTTGATCATAACGAACACGACTCTCTGGGTCGGGGTTACTTTGCGCTTGATCGATTTTCCTTATGCCTGGATCCTGGCTATAACCGCGGGGATTCTGGATCTAATCCCGGTGATCGGTCCCGGGGGTATACTCTGGCCTTTGATCATATATCACGGCTTTATCGACCCGGTTTATTCAATTTTATTTTTCTTTATCTATGTTCTGGTGATCAGCTTCAGGCCTTTTCTGGAAGCAAATATCCTGGCCACCAATATCGGGGTCCATCCGGTGATATTATTGTTCGGACTCTATGCCGGCTTAAATTTGTTGGGCATTCAGGGCATCATTATCGCCCCGCTATCGATAATTGCCTTCAAGGCCCTCCTGGTGGCAGATATAGGTTTGTGATAAAAAAATGAAATTATTTCTATTATAAAAGAGGAATTTTTAGGTTTTTATTGAATTAAATTAATAGGTCAATGAAATGGATTTCATGGTTCATATTTACCGACTTTTATCGACATTTAGAGACACAAATTTGAAGCATATTAGTTTTTTTTAAGCGAATAAGACTGAATATTATATCTTATTAGAGCCGTTACTTAAATGGTTCCTCTTAAATGTTTCTTAATATCGGGTGTGATTACATTCACCATAAAATATTTTGAGGGGGTTAGAAAATTGAAAAAGTATTTTCTTTTGCTCTTATCTCTGGCTTTGGTCTTGATCCTGCCTTTGTCTGTTGCTGCTCAAGATGTAACCATCACCGTCGCCGGTGGCGCTGTCGGTCAGGAGTATGAACTGACCCAGAAAGCTGCTGAGAATTACATGGAGGAGAATCCGGATGTAACCGTGGAAGTACTGGATACTCCCGATCTGGCTCAGGATAGGCTTGGACTTTATCTCCAGTTCTTTGAAGCAGAAAGCTCTGAAGTTGATGTATATCAGATCGATGTTATCTGGCCTGGTGATTTAGCGGAACATTTCGTTGATCTCTACGATTATGGCGCAGAAGAGGTTATTGATATGCATTTCGAAGAGATCGTTGATAACAACACGGTGGATGGAAAACTTGTCGCTATTCCGTGGTTCACCGATGCTGGCCTCCTTTATTATCGGACAGACTTACTTGACAAATATGACTTAGATCCCCCGGAAACCTGGGATGAGTTAGAGGAAGCAGCTCGAATCATCCAGGAAGGAGAGCGGGAAGACGGCAATCAGGATTTCGTCGGTTACGTCTGGCAGGGCGACGCTTACGAAGGTTTAACCTGTGATGCTCTGGAATGGTTAGCCTCTTCTAATGCCGGTACGATTATTTCTAAGGATGAAGTAATTACCGTTAATAACGAAAATGCTGTAGATATGTTAGAGCAAGCAGCCGATTGGGTTGGTACCATTTCCCCATCTGGTGTTACAGGTATGGGTGAAGAGGACGCTAGAGCAGTATGGCAGGGCGGCAACGCGGCCTTCATGAGAAATTGGCCCTACGCCTACAGTCTTTCCCAGGGCGAAGATAGCGCCGTTGCTGGTAAATTTGATGTAAGCCCCCTCCCTTCCAGTCCCGATGGAGAAAGTGCCGCAACCTTAGGCGGCTGGCAGTTGGCTGTAAGTAAATATAGCGAACATCCAGAAATAGCTGCTGAAGTTGCTTTGTATCTAGCTAATTATGAGTCGCAAAAGATGCGGGCCGTCGAGGGTTCCATGAATCCGACCATCGTCGAACTTTACGAAGACGAAGAGGTCCTCGAAGCCAGTCCTTTCTTCGGTGAGCTTTACGAAGTATTTACAAATGCAGTGGCCCGCCCTTCAACTGTATCGGCTCCAAATTACAATCAGGTTTCAGAATATTTCTTCCAGGCGGTTCATAACGTTTTAACCGGCCAGGAGGATGCTGTAACCGCGCTCGAATATTTAGAATTAGATCTGCAGGATCTCACCGGCTTCGAAATCGGCCAACCATAGATTCGGATAAGTTATAATTAAAGTCCAAAAAGGGGAGGGGTTTCCCTCCCCACTTTATTTCAGGGGGAGATATTATGGCCAAAAACACTGATGACCTGGCCCGTCAGGAAGAGAAGCTGGCTTTAAAACTTTTGATTCCAGCCGCTGTTGTACTGCTCTTAGTTGCTCTTTATCCTCTGGGCAATGTCTTCTATACCAGTTTGACCAATAGGAGGTTTGCCAGTGTCCAGGAAACCGAATTCGTAGGTTTAAATAATTACCTTAATTTACTTAGTATGAGGATTGCTGAAGCGCCTCCGGTAATAGATGAAGAAACCGGGGAACAGCAGATCGATGAAGAGACCGGCGAGAAAGTATTTGCCCGGCCGATCGAAGTTCTGCCCCGGGAGCCCAGGCGATTTAGATCGTTGTGGACTCTCGATATATTTGGGAGAAGATTCATCTTAGGGGCCAGTAATCCTACGTTCATAAGGGCCGTGGGTAATACCTTAACCTTTACTGTTGTTTCAGTTATATTAGAAACGTTACTGGGCATGATCATTGCTCTGGTGGTAAATAGTAATTTTAAAGGCCGAGGGGCGATGCGAGCAATCATGCTGGTGCCCTGGGCGGTAATAACGGTTGTTTCTGCCCGGATGTGGGAATGGATGCTCGCTTCCAACAGAACTGGTATCTTTAACACCCTGCTGGATAGGTTCGATCTGGTGGAAGGGAACGTAGCATTTCTCCAATCACCGACCTGGCAGCTGCCTTCGATGATCGCCGTTGACGTCTGGAAAACCACGCCTTTTATGGCTTTATTGATCTTAGCTGGCCTCCAGCTTATCCCCAATGAATTATATGAAGCGGCTCGAGTTGACGGAGCGGGTAAGGTTAAGCAGTTTTTCTCGATCACTTTACCGTTATTGAAACCTTCCTTAGCGGTAGCTTTGATCTTTAGAACTTTAGATGCTTTGAGAGTTTTCGACATATTCCAGGTCTTATTAGCTCAATCTCAATATTCCATGGCCAGTTATAATTATTTTCAATTGATCAATAATAGAGCTATGGGTATGGCCTCGGCTATTGGAGTTATAATCTTTTTCTTAATCTTTGCTTTTGCGATCATGTATATGAGAGCACTGGGGGTTGATACAGAATGATTGATTTTACAAAAAGACCGCTTAAATCTCTTGGTTTCATCTTGATGCTCGCAGTAATAATCGTTTATCTGCTCTTCCCATTTTATTGGGCTGTCAATTCTTCTTTAAAAACAGAAGCTCAACTTCAGATGACCCCGGCCACGATGATACCGCGAAATCCGGTTACTTACGAAGTTAATCTTTCCTTGCAGAACTATAACGCGATCTTCAGCAGTGGTGAATTTCTGCGGGGCTTGAGAAACAGTGCCATTGTCGCGGTTAGCGTTGTTTTTCTCTCTTTAGTAATAGGTTCTTTTGCCGCTTTTGCACTAGGGAAGTTACGCTTTCGGGGCAAGAAGCCTTCGTTGTATATAATTCTGGCGATGACCATGTTTCCGCAGGTTACGGTTCTGGCCGGTTTATATGCCGTTATTACCCGGCTGGGTCTTAGAGCTATTCCCAGTATGATCTTATCTTATATGATCTTTACCCTGCCTTTTACCACCTGGGTTTTAACTTCGTTCTTCAAGGACCTGCCTGTAGAAATAATGCAGTCGGCTCAGGTCGATGGCGCCTCACCATTTCAAACGTTTTATATGATTCTTCTGCCTTTAACCGCGCCAGCTTTAGTTACCACGGGTTTGCTGGCTTTTATTCAATCCTGGAACGAGTATATTTTTGCTTTAACCTTTACTTCTATCGAACCCAGCGCCCGGACGGTTCCGGTAGCGATCGCCTTATTTTCCGGGGAAGTAGCCCGGCAGGAACCCTTCGGAGAAATTATGGCTGCAGCGGTAATTGTTACGATCCCGATCGTTATTTTGGTCGTAATTTTCCAGAAGCGGATCGTAGCAGGACTTACTGCTGGAGCAGTTAAAGGATAAACTGATAATCCAGGCTTATAAAATGCTATTCCGGTCTCGAGAGGAGGCATATTATGCCTGTTACAATTAAAGATGTGGCCAGACGGGCCGACGTTTCCCCGGCTACAGTCTCCAGGGTTATCAACGAGAGTTCTCTGGTGAAAGAAAAGACTGCTGCTAGAGTAAAAACTGCAATTGCTCAATTAAATTATCATTTAAATGATTCTGCTCGGGTGCTGAGAACCAGCACCAGTAGTTTGATCGGGGTGATTGGAGCCGGGATGGATAACTCATTTTTAATGAAGATGTTAAAAGGGATCGAATGTTCGGCTAAAGCCAGTAATTTTAACCTGCTTTATGGTGATTCTGAGGGAGAATTAACCCAGGAATTAAATTATATAAAAATTATGAGCCAAAAAAATGTTGATGGCTTGATAATTATAACAACTCAATTTTCTCAACAGCTGCTGGAGAAAATAAAAGCAGGCGAGATTCCTACTGTTTTTGCATCGGGCCATTTAAAGGGCGCAGAGATCCCCTGTGTAGGGGTAAATAACATCGAAGCGGCTGAGGAGATGCTGGATTATCTGTATAGTTTGGGACATAGGCAGATAGGAGTCATCCGGGGGACGGCCGCGGATCATGTGACCAGTGGAGAGAGGATCAAAGGAGTTCAGGCTTCCATGGAAAGAAATGGGCTGAATTTCAGCCAGGAGATGATCTACGAAGGTGATTTTTCCTATGCCAGCGGCTATCAGGGAGCACAACATCTTCTCCAGGCCCGCCCCCAGGTAACGGCGATATTTTGTTTCGATGATAAGATGGCGGTTGGAGCCATTCGGGGCCTTGAATCTCTGGGTAAAAAAGTTCCAGAAGATGTTTCCGTGGTTGGTTTTGACGATGTGGAATTGGGTCGGTATATCAAACCGGCTCTTACCACTATCCGCCAGGAAGGTTACGATATAGGGTATCAGGCCATGGATATCCTGGATAATTTAATTCAGGGAGAACCGCCGGGGAAAAATGAGATGTTCATTGAACATGAATTAATCGTCAGGGAAAGCAGTGCCCCGTCCCGGATGGATTAGTTTAACTTTAATATTATAATTATAAGCAGCCTCAGTTCGAGCTTAATATGAACTGAGGCTGTTAATTTTGCCTGTAAGCTTTTAACCTATCAGTATTTAAGTTATAATGGTGTATATACTAAAATAATTATACGAGCAACTATATGAGGAGGCAGAACATGTACGATTTTGATAAGATGATAGAACGCCAGGGTACTGCTTCAGTTAAGTGGGATAAACTGGAGGAAATTTTTGATCAGGATGATATTATTCCATTATGGGTGGCCGATTCAGACTGGTCCACCGCTCCTGAAGTTATTGCAGCGGTAAAAAAACGGGTGGAGCACGGTGTGTTCGGTTATACCTTCCCTGAGGAAGAATATAAGGAAGCAGTGGTAGAATGGTACAAAAAACGTTATGATTGGGAAATCGAGACCGACTGGGTGGTATTTACTTCAGGCGTAGTTCCGGCCATCAATTTGAGTTTATTAGCTTTCACCAGTCCCGGGGATGGAGTTATCGTGCAGCCTCCGGTATATTATCCGTTTTTCTCTGCGGTAGAAAAAAATAATGCTCAACTTATAGAAAACCAACTTATCGAGCCCACAGGCTTGAACAGTAAAACCAGCAAGTATAAGATCGATTTTGCCGATCTGGAAGCTAAGTTAAAGAGTGAATTGAAACCGAAGGTCCTCCTGTTTTGTCATCCCCATAACCCGGTAGGACGGGTATGGCAGGAAGAGGAGCTGCTTCAACTGCTTGATCTAGTAGAAAGATATCAAATGCTGGTAGTTTCTGATGAGATCCATGCTGACTTCGTCTTTGCCGGCAGACATCGGCCTTTAGCTTCGCTTCGGCCCGAATTGAAAGATCAGATTATAACTTTATCGGCTCCCAGTAAAACTTTCAACCTGGCCGGTTTGGCTACAGCCTACGCTGTTATACCCAATCCAGGTGTACGTAAGGCTTTTCAGGATGCAGCCGATGGTCTGCAGCCGGCCTTCAATGCTCTGGGCTTAACCGCTCTTAAAGCTGCTTACGAGGAGGGCGAGGCCTGGCTGGAAGCTCAAAATGAATACCTGCAGGCCAATTTAAGATATGCCCGTACGGAGATAGATGGTATTCCCGGGATAGACTGGGTTGAATCTGAAGGTACTTATCTGCTCTGGTTGGATTTTTCCAGGACAGGCTTAACAGATAAAGAACTGGAAGACTTGCTGTACCAAAAGGCTAGAGTAGGTTTAGAGCCCGGTTACTGGTTCGGTAATGGAGGCGCAGGATTTTTCAGGTTAAATCTGGCAGCTCCCCGGGCCAGATTAGGCGAAGCTTTTGTCCGCCTGAAAGATGTAATGGCTGAAAGATTTGCAGAAGTGGAGGAAACCAAATAATGAGTAGAGCAACGGCAAAAACAGATGTTGCCATAGTCGGAGGCGGTGCGGCCGGATTGATGGCGGCGATCACCGCAGGCGAAGCCGGCCGCCAGGTTACCATCTTTGAAAAGAAGCAGGAACCCGGCCAGAAGATCCTCCTGACCGGAGACGGCCGCTGCAACCTCACTTCCACCCTTTCTCCCGGCGAGATTATTGAAAAAGAAGTTTTCCAGTGCCCGGAGTTCCTATATGGCCCGCTTTATACTTTTTCACCTGATCGGACCTGGCAGTTTTTCACCGAGAGGGGTTTTATGCTCAAAGAAGAAAGAGGCAGGAGGGTTTACCCAGAAACTGATAAGGCGGAGAATGTAAGAAATTTTATGGTCAGTCAGGCTAAGAAAGCCGATGTTAGACTTAAAACCGAGCATGAAGTGAAGGCTATGTGGATGGAAGCGGGCAAATTGCGCGGGGTGATCCTGGCAGGCAGTAGGTTGATCGAGGCGAACAAAGTTATCGTGGCCACCGGCGGGATTAGTTATCCCGGCACCGGCTCTACCGGGGACGGCTATAAATTAGCCGGCATGGCCGGTCATCAGATCGTCGAACCGAAACTTGCTCTGGTCCCTATCCGGGTCGAGGAAGACTGGACCGAGGAGGCGGCCGGTTTAAAACTTAAAAATGTAGATGTGAAGTTATATAAACGGCAGGGTGATGATGAAGTCATGATTTATCAGGATAGAGGCGAAGCGATCATCGAGGCCAATAAGCTAACGGGCGCCCTGCCCCTGGCGGCCAGCTGCCATTTAGATGATGATTACTCGAAGTTCCAGCTTGGCATTGATATGAAGCCATCCGTTAGCCAGGCTCAACTGGAAAGAAGATTAGAGAAGGATTTTAAAAATATGGCAAAAAAATATTTTCGGAACAGCCTCAAAGGGCTACTGCCTGCCTGGCTGCGGCCGGTCATCGTCGATCTGAGCATAATTCCTTCCGCGAAACAGACCAATCAGATCACAGCCGCGGAAAGAAATCATCTGGCCGGGCTGCTGAAAGATATCCGGCTGCAGGTGGTCGGTATCGGAGGTAAGAACGAAGCAATAGTTACCGCTGGGGGCATCAAAGCAAGCGAAGTAGACCCTCGGACGATGGAATCTAAATTGATGCCCGGGTTATTCTTCGCCGGAGAGACGCTGGAGCCGGCTGCTTACACGGGAGGACATAATCTCCAGATCGCCTTTGCCACCGGTCATATTGCCGGATTAGATCAGTGATAAAAACGAAAAATCGCAGGCATATGCCTGCGATCGCAATAAATACTATTAAGATTTAAAGGAAACTACTCAGTTATGATCGAACCAGCTTCACTATTTTCGATTGCTTCACTGATCGTCTGATTTACGGTTTCCATCACCTTACTGAAATTTTGCTGAGCTTCAATAAAGTTTTTAATCTTAGGATTTGACTGCATTTTAGCCTGAAGGTTTTGAATCTCTTTCTGCTTATCCTGACCCATTTCCTGGCCGTTCATTTGTGCCATCTGGATCCGCTGCTGGGCAGACTGGAATTCCTGCATCAGTTCAGTAGCTTCTTCATCTTCAGTAATATTTTTTTCAGCACGTTTCATTTCCTTGAATTCGCTGGAATCAACAATTTCTTCAGCTAATTCTTCAGCTTTTTCGATTAATGCCATTATACTCACCTCTCTGTTTTTAAGACTGCATCTATGTTAACATTAATAGGATGAGGTGTCAAATTGATTAATTGAGCTAAAATGGATATAATGTTATATGATGATTTGCGCAAAAAGATCGGTTCAAAAGAATTTTTAGAATAGATTGGATGGTGGGAAGATGACAAAGAATAATTACATAGCACAGGTAACAGAATATCTGGCCAGAAACGCCACTAAACGCCAGGATTACAAATTGGGGATAGAACTTGAACATTTCCTGGTTCGAGAAGACGATTTTTCTGCAGTTCCCTATTACGGCAGAGATGGGATCGCCGGAATCCTGGCAGAACTGGCCCAGGAGGACTGGCAGATTTGTAATTCAGGTGAATATATTATCTGTTTGCGCCGGGGCCAGGACGAAATAAACCTGGAACCAGGCGGGCAGATAGAATTTAGCTTTGGCCCCAGATATACGGTGGGAGAGATTGAAAAAAGGTACGAAGAATTTTATAATGAACTTGAACCAAAATTAAAAGCTAGAGGATATAAATTAGTCAGTCTGGGTTATCAACCTAAAACATCTATTAACGAGATGGAACTTCTGCCAAAAGAAAGATATAGATATATGCATGATTACTTTAAGCAGCGGGGAAAGCTGGCCCATAACATGATGATGGGCACATCCTCAACCCAGGTCAGTCTGGATTATAGTGATGAAGTTGATTTCGGTAAAAAGATGGCGGTGACCAGCTGGTTGAGCCCGATTATTTATTCTACATTAGATAATACGCCATTCTTCGAAGGGGAGAAGGCGGAAGAGTATGCTCTTCGGGCTAAAATCTGGGCAAACTGTGATTCAGATCGCTGTGGCATCCTGCCTGGATCGGTAGAAGGCGATTATACCTACGAAGATTACGCTCGGTATGTGCTTAACCTTCCGGCCATAGTTGACCCTACTTCTGAAGCTAATACCCCGATTAAAGCTACTTTCGCGGAAATATATGAGAAAGAGCGTTTAACAAAGGGGGCAATTCAGCATATGCTTTCCTTTTCTTTTACAGATGTGCGCCTTAAAGAATATTTAGAAGTAAGGATGGCTGATGCTTTACCCCTGAAGTTAGCTTTAGGTTATTTAGCATTGATGAAAGGCCTCCTCTATGATCAAGATAATTTAGAATATCTCAATAGTAGAGCCAATACCATGACCAGCTTAGAGGTAGAAGAGGCAATCGTTCGGATAACGGGAGAAGGCTGTCAGGCAAACTACACCGATAACCTGACCATGGCCGAGTGGCTGATAAAATTGATAGAAGTTGCTCCCCGGGGTCTTGATGTAGAAGAGAATTCCCATCTGCTTAATCTGGCCAACTTCATCGATAAGTATTTACCTCCGAGGCAGGCTGTCGGGGATACTGGAAACCTGGCTCAAGACTTGGATTATGCCGTCGTAAAATAAGTGTAAGCATACAGAGGAGGAAATTAGATGGCCTCAAACATAGAAGAATCCGGGAACAACAGGTCTGATTACATTGCTCAACTCGATGAGCAATATTATAACTTATTCGCAGAGAACAAGGTAGAGTATATAGATGAATTCAATACCAGTTTGTGGCCGCAGTTAAAAGCCAGTTCGGCCCGCTACAAAGGGAGGCCTGTCCCTTTTTTGTATCAACCTCATTTGATCAGTAAAGATGAGTGGGATCGGCTGGATAAACTGGTTGCTGATTTTAATGAGATATTGGAGAAAGTTATTAAGCAGTACCTTAATGATAGGGAACTGCGCGCTTATTTTCCCTTCTCGGAAGAGATGGAGAAGTATGTCCTGCTCGATCCTGGTTACCACCGGTATCACCCTATAGCCCGTTTTGATGTTTTTTATCATCCTGATGGGGAGATAAAATTTTGTGAGCTCAATACAGATGGGACCTCGGCCATGAACGAAGTGCGGGTCATCCAGGATATCGTGGCCAGGAGTGGAGCTGTAGAAAAATTAACTGCAGATAACGATCTTAATCTATATGGCTTTGAGCTTTTCCAGAGTTTGATCCAGGTCCTTTTGAGCAATTATCAGGAGTTTTTACAGAACCACCCGAATCCGGAGCGGTTTAACCAGGATAGTCCGGTGATCGGGATATTGGATTTCCAGGCCGATGCTACCATGAGCGAATTCACAGAATATCAGAAGGAGCTGCGCAAGTTAGGTTACAAAACCTACATCGTCGACCCCCGGGATCTAATAAATAAGTCTGATGGGGTTTATTTCCGGGATGAAAAGATCGATCTGTTTTACCGCCGGGCTACCACCAGCCGGTTATTTGATCATTTTACGGAGATACAGCCTTTTCTGCAGGGCTACGAAGACAAGAAGTTCTGTTTATGCGGAAGCTTTCGCTCCCAGATCATCCATAACAAAGCGATCTTCCACATCTTAAATAGATCTGAAATTTTATCTGACTTAACGAAAGCCGATCATGAATTCATTCGCCGGCATATCCCCGAAACTGGGCTGCTGAAGAAGGACCAGGTGGACGAAGAGGAAATCATCGATAGTAAGGATAAGTACATTTTAAAACCCTGCGATGGTTTTGCCTGTCAGGGCGTAAAATTGGGAATAGAATCGGAACCAGATGAATGGGAAGAATTTACTAAGGATGCTCTGAAGGAGTCATATCTCTACCAGAAGTACTGTCACCCACCCAGCAAGAAAATGGTTACTATTACGAATCATAAATATAGTTTAGACTCTTATCATTATTTATTCGGGCTGTACGTTTTCAATAATGATCTTCAGGGAATATATAATCGGGTTGGTCGAGAAAAAATTATCGGCTCGGTGTATGAATGTTATACGGTACCTGTCTATATAACTTCTCCACAAAAAATCGACCAGGGGGGTTTTTTCGATGGAAAAAGCACTTTTATGCGTAGATTTACAGAATGATTTTTATGAAGATGGGGCCTTACCTGTAGAAAGTGCCGGTGAGATTAACGATGAAATCAATCGGCTCTTACTGCTTGATGATTTCAAGACCATAGTTGCTTCTCAGGATTGGCATCCGGCCGGTCATGAAAGTTTTGCTTCCACCCACGGCAGGGAACCGTTTTCACCGTATAAAGGAGATATGGAAGGTTTAGGTGAAGTTCTCTGGCCTGATCACTGCGTTCAGAATACTAAAGGTGCCGAATTTCACCCCGGGGTTAAGACTAAATTTTTTGATCTGATCATCCGCAAGGGTAACCGGGTTGATGTTGATAGTTACTCAGCTTTTCGAGATAACGATGGGACTGATCTGGGTTTAGCAGGATATTTGAAATCTTTAAATGTAAAAGAAATAACTCTAGTTGGGCTGGCTTTGGACGTCTGTGTATTTTATACAGCTGTGGATGCCAGAAAATTTGGCTTCGAAGTTGAATTGATTCTCACAGGCACGATGGGGGTCAATGCTTCTCCAGGTGATGAGGGAGAGGCCATTACAAGAATGTTAGAAAAAGGGGTAAATGTTAAGGAGAGATATATTTGAGTAAATTAAAAATTATGGTTTCAACTTCATTTGGAGTTGAAGCTATCGTAAAGAAAGAGTTGAAAAAGTTAAACTACGAAGTAGAGAGAGTAAAAAATGGCCGAATAGAGTTTACCGGAGAAGCAGCTGATCTAGCCCGGGTTAATCTGGAGCTGCGGGCAGCTGAAAGGGTTTACCTTAAACTGGGTGAATTTTCTGCCACCGATTTTGATACTTTGTATGATGAAGTAAATAAAATTGCCTGGGCCGATTACATCCCGTATCAGGGCGAATTTCCGGTTACAGGGAAATCCAGCAAATCTGAACTGCACAACGTTCCGGCCTGTCAATCTATCATAAAAAAAGCCATCGTGGATAAACTGCAGGCTAAACATGGGGCAGGTAGGCTGCCGGAATCGGGCGGTAAGTACCCGGTGACTTTCATGATCAATAAGGATCGGGTGATCATAGCTCTTGACAGCAGCGGCAGCGGTCTGCACCGCCGGGGTTATCGGCAGGAGGCCGGCAAAGCGCCGATCAAGGAAACCATCGCAGCTGCTATGGTCTATTTGAGCAAGTGGAATCGAGATAGAATATTGGTTGACCCTTTTTGTGGTTCAGGCACGATTTTGATCGAAGCTGCCCTGATGGCTAAAAAGATAGCCCCTGGCATCAACCGGGATTTTGTCAGTGAAGACTGGTCATTTCTTCCGGAGAACCTTTATGCGGAGGCTAGAGCGGAATCCCGAGAGCGGGAATGGGATAGTGCTGAGCCCCGTCTCCTGGCCGGGTATGACCAGGATAAGAACGCGGTAAAACAGGCGAGCTACAATTCCCGCCGGGCCGGGGTGGAGGATTTGATCCATTTTCAACAGCAGGACTTAGCCGATTTTTCCACCAACCGCCAGTATGGCTATATAATCACCAACCCGCCTTACGGTGAGCGGATGGCTGAAGATAAAGTGGTCGATCTGTACAAGTTGATGGGGGAGAAGTTTCTGCCTCTCTCGACCTGGTCCTTTTATATATTAAGCGCTCACCCGGAGTTCGAGAAGCATTTTGGGAAAAAAGCCAGTAAGAGAAGAAAACTCTATAACGGCGGCTTAGAATGTCAGTTTTATCAGTATTTTGGACCCTGGCCTCCATCTGATAGGAGCGATGATTGATGGAGGATAAGGCCCATCCCACTGAGCTAAATAAAGGGGGAGGAGAGGAGCACGGCTATTTACCTTATCTTGCCGGCCTGACTTTTAGTTTGATTTTTGGACTTTCCTTTATGTTTTCTAAGGAAGCCCTGGTCCACCTGGACCCGTTTCATCTGCTCGGATTTAGATTTTTTATAGCCGCTGCGGCGATGACGGTGCTGGCCGGGCTGGGGGTAATAAAAGTCAATATTCTCTCCAAACCGAAAGGACCTTTGTTACTGGTTGCTCTGTTTCAACCAGTCTTATATTTCACTTTTGAGATCACAGGGATCAACCTAACCACCTCCTCCCAGGCTGGTTTGATGATCTCCCTGATCCCGGTGGCCGTGGCTATTTTTGGAGCGATATTTCTCAAGGAGATTCCTGGTCTGAAGCAGTTATTTTTTATTTTCTTATCGGTATCCGGGGTAGCTGTGATAGTTTCATTTCAGGGAGAATTAGCTTCCAGCGGACACCTGGCCGGCATCATCCTCCTTCTGGGAGCGGTTATCTCAGCGGGGATATATAATATCGTCTCCCGATCCATTTCTGTTAGCTTCACGCCGGTGGAGATAACCTTCTTTATGTCTTATACCGGGGCGGTCTTATTCAATATTATCGGTTTTCTTCAGTTCGAGGGCTCCCTGGCCGCTTATGTTGGTTTGATCTCCCGGCAGGAGATATTGGCCGCGATATTTTATTTAGGTTTACTTTCTACGGTAGTAGCTTTTTTCATGATGAATTATACCCTTTCCAGGCTGCCGGCATCTCAGGCGGCTGTTTTCGCTAATCTAACCACTGTGATCTCGATATTGGCCGGAGTATTTTTGCGGAATGAACCATTTTATCCCCTGCAGGTGGTAGGTGCTGCTATGATCATCCTGGGTGTCTGGGGTACGAACTATTTTGGTATAAAACGAGTAGGGAAGTAGAGGTGCTAATATGAAAAACATCGTAATCAGAGGGATAAGCGGGAGTATGGGTATTGAAACTGCCCGCATGATAATAGAACATCCTGAATATAGATTGGCTGCCGGCCTGGTCGATAGAAGCGAAAATCTGGATCTATCTCGTTTGACTGGCCTCGGTGAGGCAGCGGAAGCAGAAATTTTTACCGAGCTAGATGAGGCTGTCGAGGCAGTTAAGCCTGACATTTTGATCGATTTTACCACGCCGGAAGGTTTACTGGAGGCTATGATAACCGCCATTGAGCTGGAGCTTGATCTGGTGATAGGAACAACAGGCCTTTCGGATGAAGAAGCAGAAAAGTTAAAAGAGGCCGCTGAAGCCAGCGAGCAGACCGTGATGCTGATCCCCAACTTTTCTTTAGGGGCAGTTTTGATGATGAAGTTTGCCCAGGAGGCCAGCAAATATTTCCCCCGGGCAGAGATCATCGAAGGCCATCACGAGAATAAAGTTGATGCTCCTTCCGGCACATCTCTGGCAACCGCGGAGATGCTGGCCCACACGGAACCTTTTTTAAAAGAAGAAGAGATCAAATATACTATTGCCGGGGTTAGAGGGGGAGAGAAGAATAACGTGAGGATCCACAGTCTTCGTCTCCCTGGCTTGATGGCCAGGCAGGAAGTTATTTTCGGAGGGCAGGGCCAGACCTTTACTTTAACCCATAATACGATCGCCAGGAGTTCATATATGCCTGGGGTTAAACTGGCTCTAGATAAATTAGAAGAACGATCTGGCTTTGTATACGGCCTGGATGAATTACTTGAACAATAGCTGAACCGGATAAGGAGTGGTATAGCATGAATTATGATATTGGAATAATGGGTGCTTCTGGCCTGGTGGGTCAGGAGATCATCAAGATTTTGGCTGAAAGAGATTATCCTGTCAAGAGTTTAAGGCTTTTTGCCAGTAAGCGGTCAGCGGGGCGGGAAGTTTCTTTTCAGGATGAAAAAATAGAAATAGAAGAATTAACCACAGCAAAAGCAAGAGAATGTGAGATAATTTTGTCCAGTATGCCGGGGGAGATCAGTAAAAAAGTGATCCCGGAAATTGCTGGGCCCAACACCATAGTGATAGATAACTCTTCTGCTTTCCGGCAGGAACCAGCTGTACCTTTGATAGTTCCTGAAGTGAATCGGTATGCTCTCGGAGAAAACCCGGAAATTATCGCAAACCCTAATTGTTCTACGATACAATTGATGCTGGTGCTCAAGCCTCTGGCTGATAAATATGGTCTGGCTAAGGTAGTCGTAGCAACCTATCAGTCGGTTTCAGGCAGCGGACAGAAAGCTCTTACCGGTTTGAAAGAAGAATCTATAGCATTTTTAGAAAACAATCAACATCAGAGCCGCCATTATTCCAGTCCGATTGCTTTTAACGTCTTACCGGCTATAGATTATTTCCATGAGGACGGCTTCAGTAATGAAGAGGTTAAGATGATAAATGAATCCCGGAAGATATTAGGGCTGGGAGATCTGGATATTAATGCTACCTGTGTCCGGGTTCCGGTCTTTTACGGTCATGCTGAATCCTGTTATCTCGTTTTGAAAGATGAATTTACCATTAATGAGGTTAAGAAAGAACTGGCTGCCGCGCCAGGAGTCAGTCTATATGATAATCCATTAACCGGTAAGTATCCAGAACCGATCCAAACCGAAGCTACCGATCAAACTTTAGTGGGTAGAGTAAGACAGGATCGAAACGATGAGCAGGCGCTTAACCTATTCATAGCGGCAAATAATCTCCGCAAAGGAGCAGCTTTAAACGCTGTGCAGATTGCAGAAAGTGTAATATAGGGTGACTGGATGATGAAAATATTAGTACAAAAATTTGGAGGCACCTCTCTTGCTGGTTATCAAGAGAGGGAGGCTGCCTGTACTCAGATTATCAGGGCCAGAGAAGCTGGTTACAAGCCCATCGTAGTGGTATCTGCCATGGGGCGTAAAGGCCAGGCTTATGCTACTGATACCTTGTTAAATATTCCCGAGAGCAAGAAGGATATTCCCGCCCGGCAGCGCGATCTGCTGGCTTCCTGCGGCGAGGTGATCTCGGCCGTTGTAATCTCTGGCAAACTAAACGAGCGAGATTATCCGGCCGAACCGTTAACCGGGGGGCAGGCGGGCATCATAACTGATGAAAATTTTGGAGCTTCTCGAATTATTGCGGTAAATCCTGATAAATTAACCGACCTGCTGGAAAAGGATATCATCCCGGTGGTAGCCGGGTATCAGGGCCAGAGTAAGACCGGGGAGATTACCACCCTGGGTCGGGGAGGGAGCGATACAACAGCAAGTGCTATCGCTTTCGCCCTGGAAGCAGAGAGGATTGATCTCTTCAGTGATGTCAGTGGTCTTATGACCGCAGATCCGGATGTGTATGAAGGAGCAGAGAAATTAAACAGGGTTACATACAATGAAGCCTGCGAACTTGCTTATCAGGGGGCTAAGGTGATCCATCCCCGGGCGGCAGAGTTCGCTCAGGCTGGGAAAATACCTTTGAAGATTTGTTCAACCAAAATCACCACCGAAGTAAGTTCAGGGACTATTATTACTGATTCAACCAATCTGAGTAAAGATAGACCGGTAACCGGTGTGGCTACCAGGACCCATATTTCTTTCGTGGAGATCTCCCCCGATTCTCAGAAGGGATATGATTCTGGTCTTAAATCTTTCTGCCTCCTGGCCGATAAGGGGATCAGTGTTGATATGATCAATATTCGTCCCGACAAGATCTCCTTTATCGTAGACGAGGATAAAGTGCAGCAGACTAGAACTATTTTGACAGAGGCCGGGTTTATTTATAAACTCAATGATCGTTTTTGTAAGTTGTCCATCGTTGGCAGCGGTATGACTGGACTGCCGGGAGTTATGGCTCGAATTGTGGATGCACTGCATGATGTAGGTATTAAAATATATCAGACCACCGATTCTCATACGACCATCTCCTGTTTAATTAAAAAAGCTAAGGAAAGCGAAGCTGTAAAGGCTGTTCATGAGGCTTTTGCCTTATCAGAAATAATCTAATTAGATGTAAAAACTTTTAAAGGAAGGTGAATAAAATGGATTTTGGTTCTTTACTAACCGCTATGATTACCCCGTTTACTCCCGAAGGTGAGGTCAATTACGGTAAAGCAAGGGAATTGGCTTCCCATTTAGTGGCCGAAGGTTGTGATGGTCTGGTGATCTGCGGGACCACAGGGGAAGTACCTACTCTGACCATGCCGGAAAAACTTAAACTTTTAGAAAATATCGTCGATGAAGTTGGAGATAAAGCTAATGTAGTAGCAGGAACCGGTAACTATAATACGGTTGAAAGTATTGAGTTCAGCCAGAAAGCAGAAGAAATAGGGGTTGATGGGCTGATGCTGGTGGTACCATATTATAATAAGCCCCCCCAGAATGCTTTGTATCAGCATTTTACCGCGATCGCTGATCAAGTAGAGGTGCCGATCATGCTGTATAACGTTCCCGGTAGAACAGCAAAAAATTTGGATGCCGAAACTACTATAAGTTTAGCTCAGCATGAAAATATTATCGCTATTAAAGAAGCTAGCGGCGATCTAGAACAGGCTACAGAAATTTTAGCGCAGGCTGGAGATCAAATAGCCGTTTATAGCGGGGATGATTCTTTAACGCTGCCTTTGCTGGCCCTGGGTGGGACCGGAGTGGTTAGTGTAGCAGGACATCTGGTAGCGGCTGAGATTAAAGATATGGTCACTGCAGCTCACGATAACGATTTTGCTAAGGCCAGAAAGATCAATACGATGCTGCATCCTTTATTTAAAACATTATTTATTACTACTAATCCTATTCCTGTGAAAACTGCTCTGGAGCTCATGGGCTGGCAGGTGGGAGGATTTCGACTTCCTTTATATCAGATGGAAGAAGATAAATTGGAGCAGCTGCACCAGATCCTGGAGTATTATAAGCTTATTTAGGAATTAAGCTTGTTTTTTTAACCCCGAGGCGTTATAATGGTGATAATGGTTATTTGTGCGAACTAGTATGAATAGAACTATGAATAGAATGTAAATAAAATATAAAGAACTACAATTAAATAAATTTATTTAATTGAATAACAAATCGGAGGTGTCTTTTTTTATTTATGTCACAAAAAAATAATGAAGCCGTCAGGATGATTCCCCTGGGCGGAGTCGGACAGATTGGTAAGAACATGATGGTGTTGGAATATGGAGACGAGATGTTGATTATAGATTCAGGGGTTATGTTTCCTGAGGAAGATCAGCTGGGAATTGACCTTGTCATCCCGGACTTTGATTACGTAAGAAAGAATAAGGACCGCATTCAGGGAATTGTCCTGACTCATGGCCACGAGGATCATATTGGTGCCCTGCCTTTTCTCTTAAAGGAAATCAATGTTCCGATCTATGGTACTAAGTTAACTTTAGGGCTTCTTGAAGGGAAGCTCAAAGAGCATAGATTGTTAAAGAGAAGCAGGTTAAAGATTGTAAACGCAGGTAATACTATCCAGGTAGGCCAGTTTGAAGTTGATTTCATCAAAGTCAACCACAGCTTGACTGATACCTGTGCTCTGGCGATTCATACTCCTTTAGGACCAATTGTTTATGCCAGTGATTTCAAATTTGATCAAACCCCGGTAGACGGAGGAGTAGCTGATTTTCATAAATTAGCTGAACTGGGTCACTCAGAGCCAGGTGTACTTGCTCTGTTTTCGGATAGCACGAATGTTGAACGTAAGGGTTACACTATGTCGGAAAAAGTTGTCGGTGAAACGATCGATGATATATTCTATGCGGCAGAGGAGCGTATCATAGTAGCTACTTTCGCTTCCAATATTCATCGAATCCAGCAAATTATGGATGCTGCTAAGAAGTATGGACGGAAAGTGGCTATTACTGGCCGAAGCATGCTTAATAATGTTGATATAGCAAGAAGGTTAGGCTATATCGATGTTGAAGATGAGATGATAGTAGATGTTAGAGATATGGGTCATATAGCTGACAATGAAATTGTCCTTCTGACTACAGGTAGTCAGGGTGAACCTATGGCAGCGTTAACCAGAATGGCTAGAGGCGATCACTATCATATCAATATTAAAAAAGGTGATGATGTAGTAATTTCTGCTTCAGCTATTCCTGGTAATGAGAAATTTGTGGGCCAGACTATCAACCAGTTGTTTGAACGAGGAGCCAATGTGATTTATGAAGATGTATCTGGGGTTCACGTTTCCGGTCATGCCAGTCAGGAAGAGTTAAAATTGATGTTGAATCTGACCAAACCGAAGTATTTTGTGCCCACCCATGGCGAAGCTCGCCACCTGTATCAGCATGCTGCTCTGGCGGAAGAGGTCGGTGTTCCTGAAGAGAATATATACATTGCTGATCTTGGCGATGTTATTGAGTTCAGTGAAGAGAAGGTTGAAAAGATAGATAAAGTCCAGGCTGGAGATATTTTAGTCGATGGTCTTGGCATCGGCGATGTAGGTAATATCGTCTTAAGAGATAGAAAAACTCTCTCAGAAGATGGTATTATTATAGTTGTTGTCACTATAGATAAAGACGGTAATATTCAGGCTGGTCCTGATATTATTACCAGGGGCTTTGTTTATATAAGAGAATCAGAACAACTCATCGAAGATGCAACTAATAGAGTTCAGGAAGCCCTGGAAGAATGTGAAGCAAAAGGGATAACTGAATGGACGACTTTGAAGAAAACGATTAAGGATTCCCTGCACAACTATATTTATCGGAGAATCAAGAGAAATCCCATGATTTTACCGGTTATTATGCAGGTATAACTTGATTATTAATTGATTTCTAAAAACAGGCAGGCCTTTTGGTCTGCCTTTTTTACATAAATAATTCTCTTTCCGCTTGAGGCAGGAGATAACGCGATTAAAGAGAATAAATAAAATAGGACATATTAAATTTTTTTTACATACTGCAGGAGTGGATACTATGTTTTCAGGGATTTTCAAACCCGGCGAGAGAAAAAAAGAAATAATGGGTATTTTAATAACTGCCTGGGGCTTTTTTAGCGGAGTTGCCCTATATGGTGGAGCTGCTGGCCTGGCTGGGGAACTAACAGCTGATTTCTATCGGTTTTTTGTGGGGAGATCTGCCGTCGTTCTCCCTGTTATATTAGTTATTATCGGGTATAAGTTAATCTTTGTCGTAGATTATAACTTTAAGCATAAAGTTCCAGGTTTCATTATTGCCTATATCTCCGCGATCACCATTTATCATATTCTCCAGGACTTCACCTCCCCCTTTACCGCTGGATTGATCGGGGACGGATCTGGTTTACTGGGAGGAAGCCTGGCCTACCTTTTTTTAGAAATATTCGGTTATACCGGAGCTCAATTACTTTTAACCGCTATTGCTTTGATCGGTATTTTATTATTTTTTGATACTTATTTGACCGAATTATTTATTCTGCTCAAAGAGAGATTTCTAGATTTCACCGAACCGATCAGAAATTTTAAACCGGTATCTCGGGTGAGATCAGCCGGGAGAAGTTTTATGGATTTTTTGAAATCTCCACTCACAGGTGTTTTCAAGCAGGATCAAGCATCTGCTCGATCTCAGCAGGGTGAAGAATTTCCCCAACTAGCCGGTAATAATATTAAGGATAAACCGAAACCTAAGTCAGCCGCTAATAAGTCAAAGAAAAACATTACTCCAAGAGTTGAAGATAAAAATGATCAGCAAACAACTATACCCTTAGGACCCCAGTGGGATGAAGATTATAGTGATTTCGAACTGTTCACAGCAGATTCTAAGCCTAATGATACTGGAGATGAGAACGAAGATAGCGTTTACCATCCTCCCCATAGTAGATTATTGAAAAAAAGCAAAATTGATCGAGAAGAAATAGAAAATAAAGCAGAAATACTCGAACAAACCCTTAGTAATTTTGGCGTGGAAGCAAGCGTGGTCAACGTAACCCATGGCCCTACCATTACCCGCTATGAAATTCAACCTGAAATCGGGGTTAAGGTTAATAAAGTGGTTAATCTGGCCAATGATATTGCCTTATCTCTGGCAGCCAGTGATGTGAGAATAGAAGCCCCTATCCCCGGCAAATCTGCTATTGGAATAGAGGTGCCTCACCATGGGCCTTCCATGGTTAGATTTAGAGAAATAGTGGAAAATGAGTCATTTCAAAGTCAGAAAAGTAGTTTAGCCCTGGGTTTAGGCCGTTCGGTTGACGGCTCCACTGTGGTAGCTGATCTGGCTAAAATGCCCCATCTATTGGTGGCAGGAGCTACCGGGTCTGGGAAGAGTGTATGCATAAATACTATCATAGCCAGTTTATTATATCGGAATACCCCGGATGAGCTTAAACTTCTGCTGGTCGATCCGAAAAAGGTTGAGTTGGTTAACTATAACGGGTTACCCCACCTATTTAGCCCGGTAGTTACAGATTGTAAAAAAGCGGCTTCAACTTTAAAATTGATCGTGAAGGAGATGGAAGATAGATACGATCTTTTCGCTGAATCAGGAACCAGGGGCATCGAGTCTTATAATAAAAATACTGAGGAACCGTTACCATACATAGTGGTAATAATAGATGAGTTATCTGATTTGATGATGGTGGCAGCTAGCGATGTGGAGGATGCTATCTGTAGACTGGCTCAGATGTCTCGCGCAGCCGGGATCCACCTGGTTATAGCCACCCAGCGGCCGTCAGTGGACGTAATAACTGGTTTGATCAAGGCAAATATCCCCAGCCGGATCGCTTTTGCTGTATCTTCCGGGACCGACTCGCGGACGATTTTGGATACAGGAGGAGCTGAAAAGCTGCTGGGTAACGGGGATATGCTCTTTCATCCGGTTGGAGCTAAGAAGCCATATCGGGTCCAGGGGGCCTTTATCGATAATGACGAGATCAATAACCTGGTGAATTATCTGAGCAACCAGACCGATCCTGATTTTTATCTGGATGAAGATGAATTTGAAGATTTAAAGTTGAACTTCGATGACGAAGAAGATGAACTCCTTGAAGATGCGATTAGGTTGGTCGTTGAATATAGAGCTTCGATTTCCATGCTGCAGAGAAGACTGCATATCGGTCATTCTCGGGCTGCTCGTCTGATAGATACGATGGAAGAAAAGGGTGTCGTTGGACCTTACGTCGGGAGCAAGCCTCGGGAAGTTTTGATCACTGAAGATGAGTTAGAAAATTTCCTGGCTGAATCAGACTAATTTTTTTAAAACTATCATACCAGTTTTGGAAATAATAAAGGTATTTTAAAGGTTTATATCGAATTATTATAATTGTAATTATTTATAGGAGGAAATCCCTGAATGGAAACATTATTTATGGAATATAAAATAATAAAAAATAGACCAGGTTTATTGGGAGACCTGGCCTCGATGCTGGGATTACTTCAAATTAATATAAAAACTATTGCAAGTATTGAGGATTCTTATCGAGGTTTACTACTGGAACTCGAAACGCCTGATTTAAAAGAAAGGCTGTTGAATGCTTTGGGGGCAGTTAAAGAGTTAGAGATAACCGGACTGAGGCCCCCCCAATTAGAAGATCTTTTAGCTCTAAAACACGGCAAAAAAGTGTCTTTTCGCTATAAAGAAGATTATTATATCTTTGCCAGAAATGATTTAGAACTTTTGATAGACTTTTTAAGCTACTATATTTTAAAGGATGAACAAATTTTAATCGGGATTAAAGGGGATCCCAGGATCGGAAAGACTGAAACCGCCATTGCGGCAGCAGTTCATTCCAATAAACACTGGAAGCTTTTATCCACCACCTTATTACGGCAGACCACTTTAACCTCTGTACCACCGGAACAGATAAATTCTGATACAGTATTTATCATTGATGCGATTACAACTTTTAGAAGAGCCTCGGCTGAGCATGTGAGATTTATCCGTAAATTTTTACCTGAGCCGGTGATTAAAATAGTTGAACACCCTGAGATTTTAGTACGTGAAAGCGATATCACATATAAAGATTTTGATTTAATCGTGGAACTAGCCGAAGACTTAACCAAACAAGATGAAAATAATGATTTAAGTGAGTATATTGACTCGATTAGAAGTTTTCAATAATATTGAGTTCTATAACTTTAAACTCGGAGAGGAGGTCAATATAAATTGGCCGCAGGAAAAAAGTTACGGGAAACCCGTGAAGAAAAAGGTTTGACATTAGAAGATGCCGCAAAGGGAACAAAAATCCGCAAAAAATATATTTTAGCTCTGGAAAATGATGATTATACTAAGATCCCGGGGCAGGTATATGTACGAGCATTTTTAAAAACTTACGCAACTTATCTTGATATTGATCCAGAGGAAATATTACAGGAATTTGAGTTGGATAAGCAATTAGAGGGCGTTGAAAAAGAGGGTCTAGGTAGAAAACGCCGCTCAAAAAAACATAAAAGTTTTTTTCTAATTGATCTGTTCTCTAAGATTACCGGTAAGGTGATGATTATTTTGATCATACTGCTTTTGCTTGCCGGGGTAGTCGGTTATAATATCATCTTAATGGATAGAGGCGTAGATGAGAGTACGATAGTTGAAGAAGAATTAGAGTTAAGGGATAATAACGAGGAATTTGAATCCTCTGATGAAATCGTTGCTAATCCAGATGAATTGGACTCTTTTGAAGAGAGTACCGATGAAAACCTTAGTCTCGATTCAGAAATTACAGATGAAAATTCAGAAGAAACTGATGAAATCAATTTAGAGACAGAAGATAGCGATCAAGAAGAAACATCCGAGGGGGACACTAACTCTCAGGAGGATAACCCAACCTCTGAAGCAGCAGAAGAAACTGAAGAATTAGAAGAGGCCGAAGAAGCTGCAACAGATGAAGAAGCAGAAGAGGAGATAGCAGATAGAAGTTTTAATATTTTTGCTTCTGGAGAAAGTTGGGTTAGAGTAACTGTTGATGGAGAAGTTGAATACGAAGGGATATTAAGTTCAGGTGATACAAGAGAATTTGAGCCTGAAGAACAGGTCTTAATCAGAGTAGGAAATGCTTCTGCGATAAGCATAGAGTATCAAGGAGACGAATTAGGGTCCCTGGGAGAATCAGGTCAGGTAGTTGAAGAGACTTATACATTCTAAGAAGGGACTGAAGATATGAATAAAGATTGGAAGTTTAATACGCAGGCTGTCCATGCTGGAGAAAAACCATGTCCTGAAACTGGAGCCCTAAGGGTACCGATCTATCAAAGTTCTACATTTGTCTTTGACAATTGTGAGCAGGGGGGTAGACGCTTTGCCGGAGAAGAACCGGGGTATATTTATACGAGATTGGGTAACCCGACCCAGTCAGCCCTGGAAGAAAAGATGGCCATATTAGAAGGTAAAGAAGATGCTATTGCCCTGGGATCAGGGATGGCAGCAGTCTCCTCCGTGGTGATGGGACTATTAACTGCAGGCGACCATCTGATTGCCTCAGATACCCTGTACGGGTGTACATTTTCCCTGTTTTCGGAACTCTTACCTAAGTGGGGTATAGATGTATCTTTTGTTGATATGTCAGAGCTTAAGAATCTCGAACAGGAAATTAAACCAAATACAAGGCTGATTTATACAGAAACTCCATCAAATCCAACTATGAATATGGTGGATCTCCAGGGGGTAGCTGAAATAGCTCAAGCCAGTTCTATACTTACAGTGGTAGATAATACATTTATGTCTCCTTACCTGCAAAAACCAGACGAATTTGGGATAGATATTATCGTGCATAGTGCGACTAAATATATTGGAGGACATGGCGATACCATTGCCGGTATTATATGTGGTCCTCAAGAGATCCTGGATGAACTAAGGGCAACAACAGTTAAAGATTTCGGGGGCATAATTGCCCCGTTTGATGCATTTTTATTGCTGCGCGGGTTAAAAACCTTAACGGTTCGCATGGATAGGATAGTAGAAAATGCCCAGCAGGTTGCTGAATTTTTAGCAGGACATCCTGCCGTAGAAAAAGTATATTATCCTGGGTTACCATCTCACCCCCAGTATGAGTTAGGTAAAAAACAGATGAAGGCTGCTGGCGGGGTGATGTCCTTTGAGGTTAAGGGCGGGATAGAGGCAGGCAAGCAGCTGCTTGATTCTTTAGAACTTTGTATCCTGGCGGTCAGTTTGGGAGATGTAGATACCTTAATTCAGCATCCCGCTTCCATGACGCATTATGTTGTACCTCGTGAAGAAAGGTTAAAAGCCGGAATTACTGATGGAATGATAAGATTGGCAGTTGGTATTGAAGATGTTACTGATATAATTTCCGACTTGAAAGCTGGGCTAGATCAACTCATGTAATTTAATTTAGTATAATATTATCTTATATAAAAATGAGCTAACTGTTCGAACTTAATCGTTTCTACAGTTAGCTTTTTTTGATTATGTATGTCTTTAAAATAAAAAAACCTCAACCTTCCAGGTAAGGTTGAGGAATATAAATTTTTTATGGTGGAGGGGAAAGGATTTGAACCTTTGAAGGCATCGCCGGCAGATTTACAGTCTGCTCCCTTTAGCCAGACTCGGGCACCCCTCCTAAAATATGGTACCCTCAAGGGGATTCGAACCCCTGTCGCCAGGATGAAAACCTGGTATCCTAGACCCCTAGACGATGAGGGCAAAAAAAATGGTCGGGCTGCTGAGATTTGAACTCAGGACCCCCTGTTCCCAAAACAGGTGCGCTACCAAACTGCGCCACAGCCCGTCAACACAATTACTAGTATACATAATAAAAGGCTTTAGGTCAAGTGTTTTTTTAAAGTTTTTTAATTTAGTATATTAAGAAAATACTGTTTAAGCAGCTAAAAGATTTATTGTGCAAAGTGGTTGATTTTATAATACTCATGTGGTAAAATATTTTTGTGTTTGATAATATAATTTTATAGTACAGTGGTGAGATAGCTCAGTTGGTAGAGCAGGGGATTGAAAATCCCCGTGTCGGCAGTTCAATTCTGCCTCTCACCACCATTTTTTTGTTTTAGAGGGTATTTTTTGAAGGATAAATAGGATTAAACGAGAATTATATAGTTAAGTGAATATATGAATATTTAGATAATTTTTCTGGAGGTGGTTTTAATGTCCTGGGGATTAATTTTGCTTATATTACTAATAGTGGGTATAATTTTTATTCCGATTTTAAGAAATTATATTCTTCATAAGAAAAGAACTAAAATGATTAAATCTTTAGAAGATCAAAGAGGTTCTCGCGTAATTACTTTAATTCATCGGCAGGAGATACTAAGCATCATCGGAATCCCCTTTACCCGCTATATCAATATAGAAGACTCCGAACAAATTTTAAGAGCCATTCGTTCTACCGATGATGATAAACCAATAGATTTAATTCTGCATACTCCTGGAGGACTCGTATTAGCTTCGGAACTGATCGCCAGGGCTTTAAATTTACATAAGGCCGAAGTGAGGGTAATTGTACCTCATTACGCTATGTCAGGGGGAACATTGATCGCTCTTGCCGCTGATAAAATCTTGCTGGACACCAATGCTGCCTTGGGTCCGGTAGATCCGCAGGTGTCAGGTTATCCTGCAGAATCTATCATGCAGGTAATAAACAATAAAGAAATGAAAGATATCGAGGATGAAACCCTTATCTATGGAGATATAGCTCGGAAAGCGGTTATTCAATTAGAAAATTTCTTAATGTCTATTTTAAAAGATAAAATGTCCGCTGAAGAGATAGATAAAATAATTGATAATTTATGCACCGGTAAATATACTCATGATTTTCCTTTAAATATTGAAGTGCTGGATTCTTTAGGTATAAATTATGATACAGATTTACCGGAAGATGTTTATAAGTTAATGGAGCTGTATCCCCAACCCGGGAGAAACCGCCCTTCTGTATATTATGTTTCCTGAGGGTAGATTGAGCTTAAAATCCATCAAGTTCATCGATAGCATCCCGTTTTTGTTGAGCATCTGTATGGGTATAGATTTGGGTTGTAGAGATACTGGCATGGCCCAATAAATCCTGGAGAACCTTAAGATCTTTAGTCTGATGGTAGAGGGAGGTGGCAAAGGTATGTCTTAATTTATGGGGAGTTATTTTACTGGCTTTTCTTATTCCCGCCATTTTTGCATATTTTTTAACAAATAATTGGATCGTTCTTACAGAAATTCTTTTGCCTTGATTGGAAAGGAAAAGAGCATCTTCATCTTTTTTTTCTTTTATTTCAATGCTATCTCTCACTGGTAGATATTCCAGGATTGTTTCAATAACATCGTTGTGGAGGGGAACATATCTTTCCTTGTTGCCTTTGCCATAAAATTTAACGGCTTCTTCATCAAAATCAAGATCAGAAAGATCTAGATTAACTAGTTCAGATATTCTTAAACCAGCATAGAGGAATAATTTGATTATTGCTAGATCTCTTATTTTATAGTCGCAGTCTGAATTTTCAATAGCTCTTATATATTTAGTTGCTTCATTAATTTTTAAGTAGATAGGTTCCGCCCGTTGTTCTGTTTTGCTGGCTTGAATACTTGCTGCTGGACTGCTATCGATCAATTCATTTCTCACCAAAAATTTAAAAAATGATCTTAAAGAATATAACTTTCTATTTCTGGTGGCAGGAGAATTTTCTTTGATGATAATAATATCTCCCAGAAAATCCACTATTTGATGTTTTTCAATTTCTTTTACAGGAAAATTTTCTGCAAAGTCATGCTTGTCCTGGAGGTACTCTAAAAACAAGGTGAAATCATGATTGTATTCTTTGATCGTGAGTTCGGAATAGCCCCGTTCCACCAGTAAATGTTTTTCGAAGCGATTAACTGCTTCTTGAAAATGGATATTTTCCTTCATAAAGTCAACACCCTTTCGCCAAAGTTTACTTTTACGAAACACCTATTAATATTTTCTAGATTAAAGCAATAATTCCTTCATAATTAAGGGATTTAGAGGAGGTATTTAGTAAACATGAATAAAAGATATAAGTATTTACTCGCTTTCTTTTTGATTTCGTTCATCTTAGTTGCAGGATTTTCTGGATATTATTACTGGTATAATTTAAATAATCCAGAAGAAGTTCCTATGTTGTCTAATACAGATTGGTCGTATCCTACTAAATTATTATCTGATTTATATTCTCGAGAATCTGAGTTTATCATAGATGATGACAAAGTAAATGTATTTTGGATCGACCGCAGTTCAGATGAATCTCATTTAGTCCTATCAAAATTTGACAGAGATGGCAGAGAAACTGATCAAGATTTTACTTATAGTGCTGGCCATATTCGTAACATGAACTTATATAAAAATGATGATGGCACCCATATTTTCTTATTAACAGGTCCAGATGATGATATGAATATAACCATGTTAAACTTCGATGAAAACCTGGAACTTAATGATACCCGGACCTTATTTACAGATATAAATAACGGGGGCGGACTAAATATAGTTGGAAATGAAAATGAGGTAGTAGTTAGTTGGCACCATCGGATATTGGATATAAATTCTCAATACCAAATTGGCCTGTTAAGATATGATCTGGCTGATGATGAAGTTATCGAAAATCCAGAACTTCATGTGTCAGAATATGATTCCAGATATCCAACTCCGGTATTATATAATGATAATATTAGTTTGATTTGGTTTGAAATGGACGAAACAGGTAGACTCAAAGCGGGTACTACCGGCAGAAATAATCGCTATATGTTGACCTGGCAGCAGATCGACTCTAGTCTGGAGCCAGTTGAGCAGTCTCTGGGAATGGAAAGAGCTCTAGTTAGAAATAGGCGAGATACAGCCAGATATATAATTAACGATGATACATTATGGATTTATTCTAATTACTACGATACTGATGAACGAGCTGACCAAATTGTGAGCTTGAACTTAGATCTTTCAACCGAAGAACAGGGAGAACTTTCGGTGATCACGGACTTTGGGACTAGAGATCCTTATCCGGAGAAGCAGGATGATTATTGGCTGGCTTATGTTGACCAAACAGGCAAAGATAGAGGTCTACGTTTGATTAAGTCTGATGATCTCATCAATGAAAGACAGGATGGAGAACTTCTATTTCCTGCTCATAGATTTTTATATGAACCTAAAATATATACAGATGAAGATGAAACAGTATTAAGCTGGATAAGAATTGAAGGGGGTAGACGTTCCTTATATTTTTCTAGTGATAAAGAAGGATATAAACCTGACCCGGCTACATTGTTAGGTTTAACTCGAGAAGAACATGATTTTAATTTTCTTTCTGTGGTATTGTATTATTTAATAATGCCATTCTTTCCGATGGCATTTAACCTGCAGTTTTTAGTCTTCCCGTTTCTAGCCTCATTTGCTGCCTATTACTTATATAGGTATTTAAGGGGAAATAACTTTAAATATAAGCGATTATTTGCTTTTGTTACCGCTAATATAGCAATAGTTATCGGGGCATACCTTCGAGGAAATTTAGAATTTCTCTTTTTCCCATCCAGTCCGCCTGAGAATATGTTAATTCCTATACTGATAGCTGCCTTTATAGCAGTTATAATATTCTTTAGAATAGTTAAAGAGCAGAACGGTTTAGCATTCTTTATAGGTTTTGGGATGGTTATAGTTTTATTATACTGGATAGCGCAAATAAACCTTGTTTTCCAAACGTTTAATTATTTCTTGTAAGAACAACAATTTATATAAGAAAATTAAGATAAATGGAGGTCATAAGCATGGACGAATTAAAGCTATATTATTTTCCGAGTTGCCCTTATTGCCAGAAAGTTTTAGATTTTTTAGATGAACACGATATCGAGGTAGACCTTGTAGATATTAACGAAGTTGAGGGGGCACGAAAAACTCTTAAAGATAAAGGAGGAAAGGCCCAGGTACCCTGCCTTTTTATTGAAGATGAGCCGTTATATGAGTCAGATGATATAATTGAGTGGTTTAAAGACAATTATATTGAATAATTTTGGAATTTTACTTGAAATACCATATTTCATATGTTACGATACTAGTGGATTGAAAAAAGATTAAATATTAGGAGGAATTTTTAAAATGATTTACACAGGAAACGTAAAATGGTTTGATACGAAGAAAGGTTTTGGATTTATCGAGCGCGAAGGTGAAGAAGAAGATGTGTTTGTTCACTTTTCAGCCATTGAAGAAGAAGGGTTCAAAAACCTGGAAGATGGTCAAGAAGTTGAGTTTGAAATCGTAGAGACCGATCGCGGTCCTCAGGCTGAAAATGTAACTAAAATATAAAATTGTTTTAGCTGGAATTAAATTTAAGGTATAATTTGATGACCCCGGACTTGTTTCCGGGGTTTTTTATTTGTATATTTAATTACCTATTGTTGCTTGATAAATTGTATGCTATCATTGTAGTAAAGGAGGGGATGAAAATTAAAAATATCACTTATACTACGGAAATTCATGAGGTAGTTGAGCAGCTTCAGGAAGGAGCATTTTTAACTACTTCTACTGAAAATGAGCTTAATACGATGACGATAGCCTGGGGAACTATCGGATATATTTGGAATAGACCTGTATTTCAAGTTTTGGTCAGAAAGTCTCGCCACACTCATAAGCTAATAGAAGAAGCCGAGGAATTTACAGTTAGTGTTCCTTATCCTAATAAGATGAGTAAAGAGTTGGCTTATTGTGGTCGGGAATCTGGAAGAGACGTGAATAAATTCTCTGAACTTAATCTAGAAACTATTTCTCCGCAGAAGTTATCCACTCCGATGATAAAAGGGTGTGCTTATCATTATGAATGCAGTACAATACATACAGAAAAAATGGATCTGGAAAAACTAGCTTCTCACTTACAGGATGATTTTTATCCTGACGGTGATTATCACCATATGTATTATGGAGAGATAGTGGCTGCTTATAAAGATTAATAATACTAAATATCGGCTAATACTTTAGGGGGTAAGCAGATGAAAAATTTAAAAGAAATGGTGAAATCGAATCGGTCTTTTAGGCGCTTTGATCAATCTATTCAGGTTGGAAGGGAAGAGTTGGAAGATTTAATTGAACTGGCTAGAATGACAGCATCGGCAGCAAATCGCCAGCCGTTAAAGTATTATCTTTCTTCTCAGCCGGAGACCAATCAAAAAATCTTTAACACCTTAAGTTGGGCTGGGTATTTAAAAGATTGGGATGGCCCAGAAGAAGGCGAGAAGCCTACAGGTTATATTGTGATTTTAGGAGATAAAACGATAAGTAAAAACTATTTTTGTGATCCCGGTATAGCTGCCCAAACTATTTTACTGGGAGCAAGAGAAAAGGATTTAGGTGGATGTATCTTTGCAGCGATAAGTAAGGAAGAGTTGAGAGAAGCCTTATCTATTCCGACTAAATTTGAAATATTATATGTTATTGCCCTGGGCAAACCGGCGGAGAAGGTTGTTTTAGAAGATTTAACCGAGGAAACCGGAATATATTACTGGCGGGACGATGAGCAGGTTCATCATGTTCCTAAACGAAGTGTGGATGAATTGATCATTAATTAATTTTATGGTAATGAAACGGAGATGGCCGCAGCTGCCATCTCCGTTTACTCGGTTATCTACCTAAGGGGTTTTATATGAATAATAAATTTAAGCAAATTTCATATTATTTAGGCGCCATTATGAGTATAATTGCCGGAGTTTTAATTTTTCCTATTTTTATCGCTTTATTCCAGGGGGAAGAGGTTTATAATGTTAGTGTTTATTTAGTTACCCTGTTTGCATTTTTAGGTATAGGTCTTGCTCTTATTAAATTATATGGCTCCAGGGGAGAAATAAATATTTCTATCGGGATGATCCTGTGTGCCCTGGGTTGGGTTTTGGCATCGTTGATTATAGCTTTTCCCTTTAAATTTATTTTCAAGATCTCCTATTTAGATGCTTATTTTGAAGCTATGAGTGGTTTTACTACCACAGGAATTACTTTATTACAAAACTTAGAAACATATCCACTTTCAATATTATTTTTGCGTGCTTTCATTCAATGGCTGGGCGGTCTGGGTATTTTAACATTTTTCTTGCTGGTAACTTTTAAAATGGGAAGCGGCATTTGGCATCTATTTACGGCGGAATCACATAAAGCCATTAATTCCAGACCAGTCCCCAATATATTTAAGACAGTAAAAATTCTCTGGGGTATTTATTTCATCCTTACCCTGACTTTAATGATATTATTAGTTATTTTGGGTTTATCTCCCTTTGATGCTGTAACTCATGCATTTACTACCCTGTCTACAGGAGGGTTTTCTAATTATGATGCCAGTATAGATCACTTTAGAAGGGCAGGATACAGCAATTACCGGGTAATTGAATACATATTTATTTTATTTATGTTTTTTGGTGGAGTTAATTTTCTCCTGTATTATAAACTAAAAGATAGAAAAATAAGAGATATAATCGAAGACAATGAATTTGTATTATATGTTAAAATTATTGCTCTTTTTTCAGTTTTAATATTTCTATCAGTTTTTATCAGTCATCGGTTTTCTGCTTTAGAATTTGAGGAAAATCTACGGAAAGTTTTATTTCAAGTGGTGGCCCTAATCACGACTACTGGATATGGAACTGTAGATATCGGTTCTACCTATTTTACGGCATTCGCTAAGCAGATATTCCTGGTCTTGATGTTGATTGGAGGTTCTGTAGGTTCAACCGCCGGAGGTATAAAGGTTTATCGTATTTTAATATTAAAAAAATTATTCGGCAGAGAAATCAAAACTTTAGGTTATCCGCGGCGGGCAGTAAAACCGATCGTTATCAATCGTTCTATTATAGAAAGCTCAGAAATATACAGGATTGCCGGCTTATTTTTCGCCTGGCTGGTATTTATCTTGATTGGGGGTTTAATTACCGCCTTACTATCTGATCATGGGGCGTTGGCTTCGATTTCTGGGATGTTTTCTGCTGTCAATAATATAGGACCTTCATATATTTCCATTTCAGATATGATCGCTTTTAATCCTCTGATTAAGGTTACCTATATTTTAGGAATGTTGGTAGGCCGGCTGGAGATAATTCCGGTAATAGCTTTATTTAATAAAATGGTTTGGAAAAAGTAAAGGGAGTGATTCCAATATATATATTAATCGCTGGTGGAGGTATTGCAGGAAGAAATTTGATCAAAAAGTTGGTAGAAAAACATGATGTGGTGGTTATCGATCTGGATAAAGATATTTGCGAAAGGATCTATAGTAGATATGGGGCTATCAGTGTCCAGGGTAATGCCACTAGAATTGATGTGTTGAAGGATGCCGGCATCAGTCAGGCCGATGTGGCTGTAGGAGTTATGAGAAATGATGCCGACAATCTGGCTTTTACTGTGCTGGCTAAAAATTTCGGGGTTGAAAAAATCCTGGTTAGGATGCGAGAACCAGAATATGAGAATGCTTACCATATGGCAGGAGCTACTAATGTAGGTGCGGTCATGGATTTATTAGCTGAAAGATTTGTGGTCGATATAGAAGAACCTAGAATCAGGAAGGTAGCTTCCCTGGGTGGAGGGAGAGCAGAAGTTTCGATTATAACTATACCTGATGATTCTCCTAGAACTGGCCAGTCTATTGCAGATATCGTTAGCAGCAAGGAATTTCCCACAGAATGTGTTATCGCAGGTATCTATGACACTGAGAAAGACCGCTTAATTATCCCCCGGGGTAAACGTGAAATTAATGCTGGGAACCAGGTTTTTTTGGTGGCCACTAATGAAAATATGATTAAAGCAGCTAATTACCTGATGGGTAAAAAGTAATTTGCAGAATTTTGCTCTAAAAGTTAT
>JBNJDR010000011.1:0-47798 GCA_051745085.1 Bacillota bacterium
GTGTCGCACTTGCCTACCAGAAATGGACTGGCATTTAATCAGCAGACAACCTCGTAAGTTCCTTTAAGGAATCCTCGTTCGTGAGTTTACGAACGGGCGAGGAGGATGTCAACTAGTTTATAACCTATATCTGCCTCTATATCCCCAGCTTCTTCCAGCTGCTGGTCCAGTTCCTTCCAGTAGCAGCCGATATCGTCGTGTAAAGACCACATCACCTGCAGCGGCCTGGAATCATCCCACACCTGCTCTAAATAAGGAAAGAGGATGTTCTCTTTGCGGACGTAATGACAGTTGAACCCCCGCAGCTGGTTGATGTGAGCCTGCAGGTTCTTTACTTCTTTTTTCCTGGATGGACATGCTTAAATTCCTCCTTTATAAAATAAAAATATCCCCTGCCGGAGCAGAACTTAACTGCTGGCAGGGGAATTTAAGTTTACAGCTTCTCTCTTACTGAATTTAGCTTCTGGTCTATGGTTCCATTTTTGTCTCGTCTATCATCAATTGTCAGAGTCGTCGATACCCGTAGAGCTCCACCTGCAAAAGGAACTTCGTGCAGTTTTTGGACTACCTGAAAAATATCTTCCAGGTTACCTTCCAGGACCGTTCCCATGGGAGTCAATTGATATTCAATGTCTTCTTCCTCCAGTACCTTCTGACAGTCAGCCACATAATCGCTCAGACTTGTATCGCCAGTACCTAACGGTATTATAGTAACTTCTGCTACGGGCATAATTATCCCTCCTGTAGGTAGTAGAATAGTTTAGCTATTCTCATCTAACCAGTCCCATCTTCTCCTTTACTTCATTCAAGGTGTCTTCGGCAATGACCGCTGCTCTCTCTCTGCCCTGTTCCAATACATCATCAAGGTAGGTTTCATCCTGAATAATCTCCTGGTACCTTTCCTGGATAGGCTTGAGCGTATCTACTACTACTTCAGCTAACTCTCTTTTTAATACACTGTAGTACTCGCCCTGAAAATGAGCCTCTATTTCTTCCCGGGACTTATCTGTTAAAGCTTCATAGAGGACCAGCATATTCTTCACCCCGGCGGAAGCATGATCGAACCTGGTCTCCATCTGGGAGTCAGTGGTTGCTTTCATGATCGTCTCTCGAATGTCATCAGGGGGATCCAGTAAGCCGATGGCATGATGTTTTTTAACCTCCCCGGTACTTTTACTCATTTTATTCTCTGGTTCATCGAAAGCCATAACCCGGGCCCCTGCCTTGCGCATCAACTCTTTCGGAATTTTAAAAGTATCTCCGTAGAGATGGTTGAACCGGCCTGCTATATCCCTGGTGATTTCTATATGCTGTTTCTGATCTTCTCCTACTGGAACCAGGTCGGTCTGATAAAGTAAAATATCGGATGCCATCAAAACAGGATAATCAAATAATCCTGTCCCGACGGTTTCCAGGTCTTCAGCTTTTGATTTAAACTGGGTCATCTTCTGGAGCCAGCCGATGGGAGTCACACAGTTTAACAGCCAGGTCAGTTCGGCATGCTGGCGGACCTGTGACTGCACAAAGATGGTGGACACATCAGGGTCGATGCCGCAGGCAATATATAATGCCGCCACCTCTCTTGTTTTACTTTTTAAATAAGCCGGTTCAATATTTTCAGGAATCGTTAAAGAGTGAAGGTCTACGATACAGAAAATATTGTCATACTTGGACTGGTTTTCAACCCACAAACTTAAGGCCCCAACATAGTTGCCTATATGTAATGCCCCGGTGGGCTGCACCCCGGAAAATACTCGTTTTTTACCTGTCTCTTTCTTCATGCAAATTACCTCCTATTGTATTGTATATTATTCTTGATTCTTTTTATTAATCCTTCAAATAATCCGGTAAAGTTTAAAAAACCCTGCTCCAGAATTTTAATTTCCGAAGCAGGGTTTGCTTAACGCTATAAAATTTAATTTTTTAACAGACTATCGCCTGGTCCTGGTCTCTCTGGTTCGGCCAGTTCTGAAGTTTTTCACCGTAGCGGAGATTTTCTCTTAGAGTGCTTAATTTTTGATCCACCACCTGTAATTCCTGGAGCAGTTCTTTCTCATCTGAACTGGTAACAAGCTGTTCTACGATACCTCCATTATTGATGACGATCCGTTTATCCGCCATCAAAGCTAAGATAGGATCGTGAGTTGCCATAAGCACTATCTTTTCTTCACCCACCAGCAGCTCCAGGGCTTTTTCTCGATCTATCCCGGCATTTTCGATCTCATCGATCAAAACTATCGGGGATGAGCTCAAAATTGCGGTATCGGCGATCATCAAGGCCCGAGACTGCCCCCCGCTCAGACTTGTAATCTGAGCCTCAGCCGGAAACTCCTCTCCAGCCAGTTCGTTGGCTTTAACTATGATCTTTTCCACGATCTCATCGACATTATCGACCAGGCGGCTTTCCCCGTGCAGCTTGAGAAATTCTCGAACCGACAGATCCATAACGAAGTTCATGTTCTGGGAGAGCTGGGCCACCAGTTTTTTATGACCGGAGAGGCGCCATTTTTTTTCCGGTTTGATGCCGTTGATCAAAGTATGCCGTCCGGTAGGAGTATCTCCCTGAGCAGTCCATTCGATATCGGCCAGAAGCCGGCTTTTCCCCGAGCCAGTTGGGCCCACTATAGAAACGATCTCTCCGGCCTGGATTACTATCTCTTCATAGTTTTCCCGCTGGCCGTCTTTATTCAAGCCAGGCAGCAGCGTCAAAGAAGTAACCTTATCTTCACCGGCACCCAAAAACTCTTCCATGTTTTCGATGTAAGCAGCCAGCTGCTCGGCGAACTCGTCCAGGCCCAGCATCAGATCTTCCTTCTCCTCGATAGATAGGTTCTGATAGATCTGGACTAAAGTCTGCCGCCTGTTGGTTATGGTAAGATCGTTGTCCTCCAGGAACGACTCTACGAAGGGATATTTAGCCAGTAAATTCTCTATTGTTATATTCTTTAAATAGTTTTTATTTATCATCATTATCACCTAAATCAATTTTTTTCACGTTGCCCAGTTGATGTTCATCGCCGATCCTGGTCTCACCCAGACAGTAGGAACACATCGCCGACGGCATGGAGAATCTAAGCTGTCTGCCTTTGACGGTCTCGATATCTTCCTCTTCATCGAAAAGGAAGGTGGAGAACTCGTAGGCTCCCTGTCCGGTCAATCCGTTCACATGCATAACCAGCGCGGCCGGGTTAACGTCGCTGACCCGGGAGGCAAAAACTTCCCGCTCAGCCTGGGAGACGATATCGCCTTTAGTGATGACCACCATGTCGGCCTTTTTCAGCATAGGACCAATTTTGCGGGGGGTGTTTATTCCGCTCAAGTTGTCTATGACACAGACCGCCTGAATTTCTTTGATGTAAGGGGAACAGCGGTTACAGAGACCGGCACTTTCGGTGATCAGCATATCCAGCCCCTGCTGCCTACCCCACTGCACTACTTCTTCGATATTGCTCACGAAGTAATGATCCGGACAGAGTGAACCAGACAACCCTTTCTTGACCGGAATATTTTCTTTAGCGTAAAGTTCGTCGTCATCGGTATAAAGACAATCGAACTTTACTACCCCTACATTGATCCCGCGCTGCCTGAGGGCATTTATCGTCTTCAAGATGACCGCAGTTTTACCTGAGGAAGGCGGGCCGGAAACGGTAATTAGATTCATTTAGCCCACCTCCTTAGCTTGCTTGTTAAATACTGCTGTCAGATCTTCGATCAGCTGACCGGGATCTTCCTGGCGGAGGAAATCCCAGCCCGGCCACATGAACTTACTATCTGCCGGCAGGTTGTTATCGATATCTGCCCTTACTGAAGGGAAGAGGCCCTGCTGAGCCAGAAGCTGGCCAACTTCGGCCGAGGCAAAATAATCCACCACTGGCTGAATTTCCGGAAGAGAACTGGCCTTAACCAGCATGAATATCGGGCTGATGATGGCCCCGTCTTCCGGCCAGACAAAATTCATGTGGGGAAACCTTTTGGCCATGCGGGTAAAGAAGTACGGCATGATAGTAACCGCCGGTTGGTCGGCTTTCTTGCGGCCGCCATCTTTCACCATCTGAGAAGGGTGGAGAGATCTCTGCAGGGAGCGGCCCAATTTTTCTACCCCGTCTTCTCCATACTTTTTATAAATGTTTATCAAGATTGCGTTGAACAGATCAAAATCGCTCACGGGTAAACTGATGCTGTCGGCAAATTCTGGAGCCAGTAAATCTTCCCAGCTCCGGGGGGCCGGTCTCCCGTTTAACTCTTCGTCGTTAACTAAAAAGACTGCCGGGACAACCCCAACCACCGAATAATCACCGGCGGGATCAAGTAAGTCGATCTCGTTCCGCACGAAATCCTGATTCAGTTCTTCAATCCCGGTAGCGTCCGTAAAAACGCCCTGGCGGCGGTAATGATCCATCAACTGGCGGTCAAAGAAGAGATCGAATCCGGCTGAAATGAAAAGGTCCGATAGCTCTTCCGGCTCCGGCCTGTCTTCTATTTTTGCTTTAAGCCAGTCAAGCCCCTGAGAAGCGGCTTTTAAATCCAGATCAAGGGTTATGCCCAGCTGTTCCTGTAGTTCGGTTAAGCCGTCCATCAAGGGCACCCTGATCGGGCAGGGCAATAAGCCGGTTATTTCAAATCGACCTGATGCAGTCCCGGTAGAAGTAGTAACATCGGCTGCATTTGTTTCATCTTCCAGTTCTCTCAGCATCAGTTCGCCCAGTTTATCCAGGTTTATCGCTTTCATAGCTGCAGCCTGCTTGAGGCTGATCTTGCTGCCGAAAGCTTTCCTTTTGTCTTCATCTTTAAGTTGGGCAAAGCCTTTACCTGCAAGTAATTCTATCAATTCGGGATAACTTTCCGTTATCTCGTAAAGTGTATCGTCAACAGAGAAATATTTATTTTCCAATTTGATCACTCCTGTGGTTTTATTTACTGCTATATAAACTATACCACCATACTAAGGATTATCTCTGTGACAGATATCACTCTAGAAAAATTTATTTAAACATCTAATTTGCGGATCTTATTTATGGGCACGCGCTCAGGTTTCTTATCTTCATCTCTGACCTCAACCTGCTCGGAATCCATATCTTTCACCTCTGCGATCAACTGTTTTACCCGGGATTGACAGAAGTTACCCTGGCAGTTACCCATTCCGGCCCGGGCTCGCCTTTTCACCGCATCTGTCGTCTCGATGGGAATATTTCGGGTAAGAGCATCTTTGATCTCTGCTTCGGTGATCGTCTCGCACCGACATATTATATTCTTTTCAGGATCATCATGATCTATCTCTCCAGGAAAGTCTTCACCCTTGGGTTCAATGATAGAGGGCCTTCTTGCCTGGAAGTTTTCTTTCTCCTCCAGTTCCAACCCTAACTCCTCTAAAATCTCTGTTAATCTAACTGCTATCGCAGGAGAGGCTGTCAGGCCCGGCGAATCTATTCCAGCCGCATTGATGAAGTTATTAACCGGACTTTCCTCGATGATAAAATCATTTCGATCCGAACTGGCCCTTATTCCAGAAAAAGTGGTCAGGGCCCGGCGGAGATCAAAATCGGGGATAGACCTTCGGGCAGTTTTAATTATCTGTTTAAGCTGCTCTTCCGTGGTGGCAATATCATCGGGCTGATCCACCTCCTCACTATTAGGACCTATCATAAAATTGCCGTGATAGGTGGTGGTGACCAGAACCCCCTTAGTGGTAGGTGTAGGGGTCTGGAAGATGACGTTATTGACCAGATGGGCCTGATCTTTGCCGAAGAGGATGTACTGGCCCCGGCGGGGACTGATTGTGAAGTTATCTGCTCCAACCAGGGCGGCTACCTTCTCGCTGGAAACGCCGGCTGCGTTGATCACGTATTTACCCTGATAGGTTTCCTCACCGGCCCAAATTTTGAAGCTATTTTCTCTCTTTTCTATCTTTTCTACTTCTGCTTCCAGTTCTAAATCTACTCCATTAGTTACTGCGTTTTCCACCAGGGCTATTACCATTTCGTAGGGGGAAGCTACCCCGATAGAATGACAGGAAAAAGCAACCTCCACCTCTTCATTAATATGGGGTTCTATCTCTTTAATCTTCCGGGGACCGATGATCTCAATATCGTCTTCTGCCTGGCCCACTGCCAGAGCATTCTCATAAAGCTTATCCAGCTGCTCTCTATCTGCTGAATCGAAGCCGATCACCAGGCCGCCGGTTTTTCTATAGCCGAAGTTGAGCTGTTCCTCCAGCCCGGCAAAAGCTCTATTCCCCGGCAGGCAAAGTTCTCCTTTCAAGGTTCCCGCTTTACCTACATACCCTCCATGAACTATGCCGCTGTTTGCCTTAGATGCTCCTGTACTAACATCGCTTTCTTTTTCTAAGAACAGAATATCGAGGTCATATTTAGCTAATTCTCTAGCTGCAGCTGCACCGATAACGCCTGCTCCGATTATTACTATATCATACATATTACCACTCCATTCCTTAACTTCATTAACCAAACAAAACAACCAGACTGCTGACCAGGCTCATGCTGCCGAGAAAAATCAAGATAAGCAGAGCAGCTGCTGACCCTAAAACGGTTAAAACCGAATTAGGTAGAGAAAGCTGCTGGGTTGACTTGATCACGGCTACCGTTAATAAAAGATACCAGATGATCAGTAAAACTTTAAAAAACTCACTTGCGATCTGCAGGCCTGTTACGAGGCTCAGCAGCTGACCCAGCGGCCAAAAATAGAAGACCAGGGAACTAATAGCAAGGCCGGAAAACAGGGAAAAATACTGACCTTCTCCTCCTAAAAATCTGGCCAGGAACAAGATCAACAGGGCTGCCAGCAGGAAAATGAGAAGGCTAAACAAACCACCTGGCAGCGCTAAAAAGAAAGGGGATTCTACCTGTCCGGTAAGCCCAGGCGAACCAGCCAGGGTGGTTAAAACCAGGACTGCTCCACAGCCAAATGAAACTACTATGCCGGTCCCTACTGGCTCGCTGAAAGCTATTTCTTTACTGGTGCGCAGAGGAGTCAGCAAAATGCCATATAAATAATCTAAACTACTCATATTTATCAACTCACTTTCTCCGGTTCCTAAAAACCGGGAACCTGGTACTTGAGTACTGGGCTAAGACCTTTCTCCAATCTCTCAAGTAATACGATTTCCGGGTCCCTTTTTTCCTGACTTAACAGCCGGGGTATTTGTCCGGTCATAGTCATTAACCTTCTGAATAAAGAAGGTTCATCAAAATAGATGTACTCTGGCTCGCTAATACCCGCCAATTCTCCGGCCAGGCTTAAGGCTTCGAGTCTACCTCCAAGCTGGTCGACCAGTTGATATTCAAGGGCCTGACTGCCCAGAAATATTTCTCCGGTGGCATGGGGAATGATATCTTCAGGCTCCAGGCCCCTCCCTCGAGCCACATCTGCTATGAATTGATCATGCACCTGATCAGTAAGGGTCTGCATCATCTCTTCTTCCTCAGCGGTCAGGTTCCGGGTAAACATATCTTTATGCTCGCCGGAAGTGATCGTCTGTCTTTCGATTCCCAATTTCTCTAATAAACCTTCCGGATCATAAAAAGTAGTTATGACCCCGATTGATCCGGTCATCGTGCCTGGCTGAGCCACTATCCTATCAGCTGCGGCAGCGATATAGTAGCCTCCAGAAGCGGCCATATCACCCAAAGAAACTACGACGGGTAGTTCAAAATCAGCAATTAGATCATAGATTTCCTGAGATGCCCCGATAGCTCCCCCGGGAGAGTCGATCCTGATCACCACCGCTTCTATACCTGATTGATGGCGAACTCTATCTAACTGTTGATTGATCCCATCCGGGCTAATAACTCCGGTCCCAAATCCAGCTAAACCTGCCTGGATCGGTCCTTGAAACGACAACCAGGCAACCCCATCTTCAATCTGAGCTGTTTCATCCTGGTAAAAATATATTCCGGTAATTCCTGCTGCCACCAGCACGACCAAAATAACTACAAATAATTTTCTGAACATGGATATTCATGCCTCCTCAAGATATGATTTAATCAAAAATAGCGGCCAGAAATGATCCGGCCGCCAGTTTCATATTCGCCTAATTTACTTAACAATTAAAACAGAGGTCTTAGCATGGTGGACAACCTTATCACTGATACTACCCAGGAGGAATCTTTTCACCGCGCCCAGCCCTTTATCGGCAACTACTATCAGATCAAAATCATTTTCCTCCGCATAATCACAGATGAAATCTGCAGGATCTCCTACATCGATCTTGGTATTAGCTTCTATGCCTTCTTCAGCCAGCTTCTCCTTAGCCTCTTTTAGGATCTTTTGGCCCCGCTCCATATAAGCCTCGCGCCTTTCCAGTAATCCTTCTGTCTGCACCGTAGCATAATACGCCGAGGCAGAACTAGCTGTAATTTCAGGGACGACATTAACGATGGTGATCTCAGCATCCAGCTTTTTAGCAAACCTGCTTGTCCGTTCTACTGCTTTATCGGAGTGTTCAGAACCATCCACTGCAAGCAATATTTTATACATAATTTCAGCCCCCCAAATAATTTATTGTCTGTTAAACAATTTCAACCTATTATGTATATAATTATAGATTGAAGTTGAAATTCCTTGTTTTCAGATAATTATTAATCAAGGTGGGCCGTACTATTAAAAAGCCGAACTACCGGTTCGTCTTCATAATAAGTCACCTGGGAGATACCGGTATTAGAAACCGCGAGTCTCCGATAATTTGCAAGAGGCAGACCCAAAACCGAAGCTAGATAAACCAGGACGACCCCCCCGTGAGTAACGACCGCGATCTTCTTTTCCGGTCGGGCAAGGATCTGTCGAAAAACCTCCTGAATCCGCTCCTGAAAATCGAGCAGGCCCTCTCCCTCTGGAGGGGGGTTTTTAAGGGGATCCTGAATCCAGGCTGAAAGTGCTTCTGGCTGATCTGCTTTAATCTCCTCAAATCTCTGCCCCTCCCAGGTGCCAAAATCTAGTTCCCTCAAACCGGAGAACTGCAGGATTTCTTCTGCTTTAATCCGAACTTCAGCGGCGATAATCTCTGCGGTTTGGCGGGCCCGGCTGAGATCGCTGGAAATAAACAACTCCATTTCTTTCTGACTTAGATAACTGGCCGCCTTCTCAGCCTGCTCTCTGCCTTTTTGATTTAGCTCAACATCGAGCTGACCCTGATAACGCCCGGCTTTATTCCACTCAGTCTCACCGTGCCGAATGATAGTCAATTCTTTAATCTTGCTCATATATTTCACCCTTCATCTTTTTCTGCTATTTTAAAAAGCCGTGATTATTAAAAGAATTACTAGTTCAGCCATCTCATTAATCATACCATAAATATCCCCCGTTAATCCACCTATTTTCTTTTCAATAGATTTAGCTATAAATAATATTACAAGGAAAGTTACTCCTATGATTAATCCGATCTGGAAAGGGGAAAATTGTCCCAGTAATCCTAAGAGGATCAAGCTAAGACCTGGCACAACCGCTGCCTGGCCTAAACTTAGCCTGGTTAGACTATATTCAAAACCCCGACCTAAGCTGCTGTTTTCTGCTCGGGCAAAAGCAGAAATCACAAATAAGACAAACCAGCGGCTTAACACCGGGAAAATTAGCAAAGCCGGCAGACGAAATCGTTCTGCCAGCTGCCATAAAAGTACAAATTTAAGCAGAAGATAGATCACTGCTGTCACCGTAGCAAAAGATCCGTTCAAGCTGTCCTTCATTATTTCCAGCATTTTTTCTTTAGGCCTGCCACTAAATATCCCGTCCACCGTATCTAACAGGCCATCCAAATGAAGCGCGCCGGTTAGATACACATAACTGGCCAGAAGAAGAGCTGCCGCCAGGGGTTCCGGCCAGATAAGCCGAAAAATGAAATCTAAACCTACCAATAATGCCCCTAACACCAACCCTATCACAGGGAAGTAAGGCAGAGACCGAGACGGTAGACTTTCCTCGTAAGAAATGGTCACCGGCAGTTGAATTCTGGTTAAAAAAGTTAAAGCAAACCCAGCAGCTTTAAGTTGAGAAAAAATTATCCTAACCCCCTTCATTAAGACCAGCTCCGATCTCATTTAGTTTTATCTCAGATCCCATTTTCTTTAAATTCAGGGGAATTCCTGCTACAGTGAAGAATACCTGCTCAGCTTGAGCAGCCAGCCACTGGTTTAAGCGACCAGCTTCATCCCGAAAATTCCGGCTTAACTGACCCGGGGGGACCAGGCCCATACCTACTTCGTTAGTTACCATGAGTAAAAGCCCTTCTTTATCAGTAATTAGGGTGATTAAGCCGGCTAACTCTGCCTGCAGGTCAGCGGGCGTAAAATCTTCCTTCAGCAGATGATTAGTGAGAAGTAAAGTAAGACAGTCCAGGATAACCACAGAACCTGCTTTTAAATCACAGGCACGCAAAGCCCGAGCTGGATATAGTTCCTCCTCTACAGTCAACCAGTTAGCCGGCCGTCGGGCCTGATGATTTTTGATCCTGGCTGCCATCTCCTGATCACCAGCAGCAGCTGTGGCTAAATAGACAACCTGCCGGCCATATTTTTCTTCCTGGCCGGCAGCTATCTCTTCAGCCAGTGAGCTTTTGCCGCTCCTGGCTCCTCCTATAATTAAAGTAAACATTAGATATCTTCTATTTCTTCAGCTAGTTCAGGATGAAGGGCAGCTGCCAACTGCTTCAACCCCTCTATCAAACGAGGAGATGAGCGGCTGATTAAATCCTGATTTACAATATGGACCCTATCTTCCTGGACAGCTGTAAGGACATGGTAGTTCTCCCGCTCCATAATTTTCTCCCTGGAAACCTGATGATCGGCACTATGCGGTGTAGAAATATAAATATCAGGATCTTTCATTATCAAGTCCTCACGGCTAAACTGCGGCCAGCCTTCTCCTGCTTCTGCTCCGATATTTCTACCCCCAGCTAAAGTAATCATATTATCGATGAAATTGTTCCCACCGGCAGTAGTCAAAGGATCATTCCAGATCTCATAAAAAACAGTAGGCCGGTCTTCCACCTCGCTGATCACATCTAAAATCTGGTCCATATCGCTTTCCATTGAATTGATAACCTGGGCGGCCTGGTCAATATTACCTGTCAGCACTCCCAGACGGGACATCGCCGAGAAAGTGGTCTCTACACTATCTGGATAAAAACCCACTACCGTGATGTCTAGTTCTTGTAATCTTTCCACCACTTCCATAGGGTTTATCCCTGCCGCCACGACCAGATCTGGATCCTTGCTCACTATCTCCTCGATATTTGGTTCAGTTATCGTTCCGATTTCGTCCACCTCAAGCGCAGCTTCGGGATAATCACAATAACTTGTCACCCCTACGACCTTATCTCCAAGGCCGATAGCAAAGAGCATCTCCGTCATATTCGGTGCTAGAGAAATAATCCTCTCCGGGGCTTCCTCTAATTCAACTTCATTACCTAGATCGTCGGTTATAGCTTGGGCCTGTACCTGAAAACTGAAAGCAAAAATCATTAGAGCGGCAAGCAAAACTACCGTAACTTGTTGTAACCTGATATTTTTTAAATTAAGCAACATCTTATCTACCTCCATTAAATTATTGTGTTTTATCTAAACTTCCAAGTTGATAGACCGGAACTTCTATCCGGTCCTGATAATATTGTAATTCTTGTCCGGACGAAATCACCAGAGCGGTGGCCGGTCCAGCTGAATGATAAGCCAGAGGATGCTCTCCAGATATAAATTCTAAATCGGTTAATCTTATCAATCTATTAATTCTATCCCGGGCACCTTTTGAGCCTACCGGTATAATATCAACCGTCTCGGGATCATCCAATAAAAGCTCCATCTCCCTCCAGGATACTAATCCATCCTGCCGGTCAAGAACCTCCTCTCCTGAAACAGGTGTCCCGACCAGGTACAGATTATGGCCGGGCTGGGAACCTATCACCCTGATCTGATCCGGTCTTACTCTGCCTAAAATAGTAATACTGATCGTAGTTTGAACGGCAGTAAAATTATCTTCACTGCTGCCGGTCAGAGGAATCTGCTGAGGACAGTCCCAGGCTGTAAGCGAAGCCTGAACAGCAGTTGTAAGTTCTTTCCAGGAACTTCGGGGAAGCGAGGTCGTAAGAGTTACAGCCACCGGCTCAGCTCCCACAGCTAAAAGATCTAACAGGGCCACCCGCATTACAAACCGAGTTACCAGACCTGCTTCCAGCTTAATGTTATCAGCATTCCCTGGTCCAACTCCAGCAGTCACGTCTGAGCTCAACAAGTAAATATCCTGCTCCTCGTCCCCGGGAGAAACTACCACCGCCAGATCCACAGGGAGAGCGTTTAAGCTAATTGATTCCATGCTCCAGCCTCCTCTGCAGTAAAAATATCATCAACGATGCCATAAAAATATTAAGAGCAGCAGCTAGACTTAAGGGAAGAAGCAGAGTCCAGAAGAAAGCAGCACCGAAGACCGGGATTAAAGCACCATTTATGACTACTCCATTCATCAATACTCCGACGAAACCGGCCCCAACAGGGCCAGCTTTCTTCCAGACATAAGAATAGACCGGGGCAATAGCTGCCATCAAAAACGCGATCAAAAAATGGGCTGGGCCTAAGGGCATACCTGCTCGGACGGCTGATAATAAGTGGCCCAGGCCTAGAACAACTGCTCCTTCCCCAGGACCGAGGATAATAACTGCGATGAAGCCAGGAGCTGAATCTAAAGCAATAGAACCGGTAGGACCTGGAATGATAATGTAAGCACCAAGGGCTGCCAATGCGACAAAAAGTGCCGTTAAAGTAAGCCTGTTCGTTCTAATCTTTCTTTCCAGTTTCTTTTACCTCCTTCTGCCAGGCTGGATTTACACCTGCTGTTCAGGACAGAAAAACCCTGACCCCTACAGATAGCTGTAGAAGTCAGGGTTTCTATACAGATATGCAAATGCATATACTTATTCCGAATATAAATACTCTGACCCACTAGCCTTGTCCCCGAAGTCTGCAGGTAAAGCGATTTCAGGCAGGTCTCCTGACTTCTATTCTAAATAACCGAATAGTTACAGTGGCGGGCCCGTCCAGGTTTTTCACCTGATTCCCTATTCTCCTCTGAAAAAATATCAAAGGCACCTAAAATCATAATATATTTAATTTTTCTGGCTTAACTTTTAATTCTCGACAGGGTCTAAATATCCTGCTTTTTCAGATTAATTATTTTTTCTTCGCGGAAAATTTCCAGGTTAAACTGGGATGCTGGTGCATATAAAAACCTAACTTCCGCCTACGAGGCAGTTCTTTAATCTTCCCTGTTTCAAGTCTATTCACTATAATGAGCGGGATCAGACCAGCGCTTAAAAACAAAACAGCTAAAATAAAGATAGCATTAAAAGAAAAATATTTGATCAAAATTCCACCAAGTAACGGCCCGATTAAGCCTCTTAAACCCAAAGCTGTCAAATAAATTCCACTGTAAACTGCTGATTTACGGCCGCCCAGCCGAATTATTTGATTCAGCCAACCTACTTCCAGAGCTGAACCTGCTGCCCCGGCAGCCAGGGATGCAAGCGGTAGAACATAAAAAATCGGATTAGAAAAATATATTAAAGGTGAAATCATGAATAAGCCCACTGCAGCCATAACAACCAACAGCGGTCTCTTCTTATCGTTTAAACTACCCCAGTAAGGAGCGGAAATAAACCAGCCGATCATCCAGAATATTGATAACTGGCCAATTTGAAAATTACTCAATCCCATCACCTTGACCTGGTAAAGTGGATAAATGGGAACCAGCAGCATATTACCTAGATCAAAAATAAAGAAGCCCATTAAAGTTAAGCTAAACACCTTATCTTTGTTCAGGATATTCGCCGTGCTTTTTAAGGAAAATTTTCTTTTAACCAGAGCACAATCTCGGGCCTCTCCAGGATCTTTTACCTTCCTGATCACATAAGAGGCAATCATACCTGATATCCCAGCGATAATAAATAACCGGCCGTGCCCATAATAATCGATCATCAATCCTGCTATATAGGTAACCCCCACTCGACTGAGGCCGATGATAAACTGAATAGAACCCATCAATCTACCTCGTTCTCGAACAGGATAAATATTCTGCATTAAGGCAGTAAATGCCGGCCAACCAGCGGCCGCAATGACAAAATGAAGGATAAGCATCAGGGCAAAAACTGTTGAGTTACTGACCAGACCCAATCCGATTAAAAGCATCCGGGAAATAAACCCGCTGTAGAAGACCACCTTGCGTTTGGGTTTACATTCGCTCTTATGCCCCCAATAAACAGCAAAAAGATGCCCCATAAAAGGAGAGGCCGTTAAAAGGGCTAATAATATTCCATCTATACCAAGTCTAACCGCGGTAGCGGGAAAGAAGGGATATAGAACCCCGGCATAAAAAGCAAAGAATACCGAAGCCGCGGCATCGATCTTGAAGTTGTATCGGGTTGATTCATCTAAGTTTTGTAAAAGTGAAGATTTAAATAAGGGCAGGCGCATGAATTTCACCTCCTATAGTATTTTTTGTTTACCATTACCTGCAAATTAACATATTAAAAACCGGCCCAGTTAGAGAGCCGGCTCGGTTTATCTCACAAACTCATATCAGGATATCTTAATCGCTGCAGGTTGTCAAGAGGTGAAATAGATTTATTTTATTTTTTTTCTAAATTTCTTCTATCCGGGACCGGGGGCATCTGCAATTTATGAACTGCCGCCCTTTTTAGTTCTTCAATGCGAGATCTTTCTGCTTCCCCTACCTCTTCGCCTAAAATATACTTATCCAGGATTTCATAGCTGATACCCATTTCGCTTTCATCGGTTTGATCATGCCACAATCCAGCCGACGGTTCTCGAGAGATTATTTTCTCCGGTAATCCCAGGTGTCGAGCCAGTTCCCTTACTTCGGTTTTAACCAGCCGACCCAGAGGGGCCAGATCTATCCCCCCATCTCCATACTTTGTGAAATAACCTGTGGTAAGCTCACTCCAGTTATCGGTTCCTACGACTAAATAGTTTTTTCTAGCGGCCAGATAATATAATGAAGTCATCCGTAACCGCGGCTTCATATTGGCTTCAGCCAACTGATCTTCTCCCGGCTCTACCCTCTGCAAATCAGCTAACAGCCGATCATAATGAGGGCTAAGATCAAGGTGATCGTATTCCAGCTTAAGGAAATCCGCTACCAGTTCAGCATCCTTCCTATCTTCCAGGCTGCTGTGGCAGGGCATGATCAGGCCAAAACTATCTAATCCTGACAGCCGCTGCAGTAAAGCCGCTGTCACAGCAGAATCAATTCCCCCGCTCAAGCCAACTATACCGCCATCTTTACCTGCCCCAGTAATTTTGTTTTCAAGCCACTCCAGCAAAAATTCTGTAACTTTCTCATAATCTAGATTACTCATATTCAGGCTCCCTCCAAAAATTTCTAACTATAACCCTAAAAATTCTCCTCTGATCAAACCCTCAATAAAGCCATCGAAGCCAACTATCTGCCACCGACCATCCCTTCGCTCTAAGCTTACATAATCACGAGCCTGCCAGTCGATCTTATTATCATCCGTATTAAGATAAAATATATAGCTAGCCTCCACGAGCGCTTCCGGACCATCCTGTAAAGTACGAATGTCCAGCTGCCTGATCCCGAAGAGTGAATCCTGACCAAAAGATGACTCCTCCTCTACTTCCAGATCGACCTCAGGCACCAATTCATCTTCATCTGTGTCTTCAAGATCATATAGTCGGCGCACACTTTCTATAACATGGGTTTCCGAAACCATCCTTCTTAATTGACCGAGATCTATTACAGCTGTATCTTCCAGCCTTACCACGTTCTTTTGATCAAGAGAATCATAAAATATCTCAGTCACTTCTGCTGGAGAATGTTCAGGATTAACATACTCATCATGACCAGCGGTATAAATAAATAAAAAAGCTCCTACAACAATAACAAAGATCGTTAAAAAGACATGCCATCTTTGTTTTAAATTATACACAAAACTCTGTTTCCACTTAAATTTTTTCCTCTGCTGCTTTAACTTCTTCTTCTGTTCTGAGGTTACTGAGACAGAAATCTGCTCATTTGAGCTTTTTAGCTTCTTTACTTCTGCCAGGAGTCTTTTGATTTCAGGCCTGTCATCCGGGTCTACCTGCAGACACTCATCTATCAACTGGCTAAACTGGGGCGGTAATTCAGGTCGGATCTTTTCTGCCGCCAATCTTCTCCCATTTAAGATCCGGTCTAATAATTCAGTTTGGTCTCTCCCCTGATATGGTGGCTCGCCGGTCAAGAGGGTATAAATTATAACTCCCAGACTGAAGACTAAAGACTTCTCTCCTTTTTTCTGTTCACCTGTTTTTATATCTTCAGGAGGACGGTAATGATTTGGATCCAAAACTTGATCAGAATAATTATATCTAGTAATTATTTCAGCAAAAGGAGGCGGGATTATTCTGATATCTTGACTTTTTGTTAATCTGATATTTTCAAATGTAACGATATTCCAGTCATTTTCCCAGGGGGTGAGTTCGCTAAAGGTTTGCAGTATCTGTTCCCACCAGTTTAGAACTTTAGAAATCCTGCCTCCGCCAGCTTCTGGCCGCAGAGGTTCTACCCAATCTCCATCCGTCGCTAGCAGATAATACCCTTTGTCTTTATGCTGTAACGCTTTGAATTCAACCAGATTGTTTTGACTATCTCGCGGCCAAAATTGCAAATTCGCTTTGATATTATCTCCAATCTGCTTGATTACTCGAGAACGCGGAGTTTTCTCGGTAAACAAAGGGAAAGCATACAACCTCTCCTGGTTATATTCAATTTCTTCAAGCGCTTCTTTATCTGTCATCAACAAAACCCCCTGGGCCAAAAATATGATCACCTAATCTGCTTATATATTCGAGCTTCATATGGTTCTAATGGAGGCAGAACATCCGCTGGATGATCTGCTCTTTCTTTGTAATTACCGGTAATATATTCGAGATATTCACTGTATGAATCTGCTAAAAATTGTTGTTTTTCAACCGAAAAATTTAATAAAATCAAAAACGTCTCATCTCTATCGCGGCGCCAGTAGGCGAAAATCTCTTCATCTTCCGGAGCAACCTGCTCAAAAGTTCCCGAAATTAAAGCAGGATGCTGCTCCCGCAATTCCATGATTTTTTTATAATAATTTAAAATTGATTCAGGGTCCTGCTTTTGCTCTGTAACATTTATCTCCAAATAATTAGAGTTAACTCTCAACCATGGTTCTGCCTGACTGAAGCCTGCATCGGGTTTATCTGACCACTGCATCGGAGTTCGACTGTTATCCCGACCTACTTCACTAATTTTTCCTAGGATATCTGCAGATTTTAAGCCCTGTTCCCGGGCTTCCCGATAATAATTTTGCGATTCTACATCACGAATTTCATCAATATCAGTAAAATTGTAGTTCGTCATGCCTATCTCCTCCCCCTGATAAATAAAGGGGGTGGCCGGCAGAGTTAACGTAAGGGTAGCTAGCGTAGTTGCAGACTCATAGTGATGCGCCTGGGGATCACCGAAGCGAGAAACAGCTCTAGGTTGATCATGATTATTCAAGTAGAATGCATTCCACCCCTCGGGCCTGATAGCAGCATCCCAGTTAGTAATAATCTTCTTGAATTCAGATAGATCAAAGCCAATCTGATCCCATTTGCTTGTCCCCTGATCTACCTGTACATGTTCGAAATGGATCAGCATATCCAATGGGCGATCAGCGCTGCCGACATATCTTTTAGCAGTTTCAGGGCTGGTCGCAATAGTTTCTCCAATAGCCACCATCTCATAGTTATCAAAAACTTCTCGCTTCATCTCCGCTAAATACCCATCCAGGCGAGGACCATTAGCGAAATAAGGAGTGCCATCTCCATACTGCTGACCGGACCGAACCTGACCGTCGGGATAATCATCCGTCTTATCCAGCAGGTTAATCACATCCAGTCTGAAACCATCCACTCCTTTATCCAACCAGTGCCGCATCATTTTATAAATTTCCTGACGAAGCTGTGGATTCTCCCAGTTAAGATCGGGCTGTTTTTTATGAAAAAGGTGAAGGTAATATTCCTCTCTCAATCCATCCCAGGCCCAGGCTGAGCCGCCGAAGAAAGATCCCCAATTAGACGGTGATCGATCAGGAGAACCAGACTGCCAGTGGTAGAAATCCCCGAAAGGGCCAGCGGGATCCCGCCGGGATTTTTGGAACCAGCTGTGCTCATCGGAGGTGTGATTAACCACCATATCCAGGATCAGTCTTATCTCCCGGCGGTGAAGTTCGGTTAAAAGCTGCTGGAAATCTTCAAGGCTGCCGAACTCCGGTCTAATTTGATAATAATCGCTGATATCGTAACCGTTGTCGGCATCAGGAGAAACAAAAATGGGACTGAGCCAGAGCATATCTACCCCTAAATATTCAAGATAATCCAGGCGGGAAATTATCCCGGGAATATCTCCTATGCCATCGCCATTACTGTCCTGAAAACTTTTGGGATATATTTGATAAAGTACCCCTTCTTTCCACCATTTAGCCAATTTTTCTCCTCCTCACATAAAACCTAGAGAATATAATCAGAATTAGGTTCCGACCGGTCTCTAAATTCTTGCCCTTTTTCTTTATACCCTTTTCGTCCTAAAATACCATAAGTAAACTCTTTACCCAGTTCTACCCCGGGCTGGTTAAAGGCATTAACATTTAAAAGTTCACCGACAAAGGCGGTTTCCAGCTCCAGCAGGTAAATAAACTGGCCCACAGTATATTCGTTTACTTCCGGAAAAATAATGGTATTGTTCAGTCTATTCCTTTCTGTAAGGGCCAATTCAGTGGCTTTTTTCTCTATATTCAAGAGATCCCCCAGCTTATTACCCCCCAGATAATTAACCCCGTCCAGATCCTGATATAATTTAGGTATTTCCAGATCTACATCGTGATTTTCCACCTCAAGGAAAGTAATAACTTTATCGTACGGTCCTTCCATATACAGTTGAACTTGCGAATGCTGATCTGTTGCCCCCACGGCATTAACAGGGGTAGGGCCGGTATTGACCTTCTGCCCGGATCGATCGACCTCTTTCCCTAGTGATTCAGCCCAGAGCTGCCGATACCAGTCAGCGAAATCCTTCAGCAGGTGGCTGTAAGCCATCATAACAGAGATGGATTTCCCCTGCTGAAAAGCCAGATACTGTAGAACCCCATGCAGATAAGCGGGGTTATCCCACAATTCTGGAGCTGCAGTCCTTTCTGCCATAGCTGCTGCACCTGCCAGTAGCTCTTCGATATCTATGCCGGCAAAAGCCGCTGAAATTAAACCAACCGGGGTCAGTACGGAAAACCTGCCGCCGACGTTTTCTGGTATATTAAAGACAGGAAAGTTTTCTCGACCGGCGATCTCGATCAGGAAACCAGAGTCTTTACTGGTAGTAGCAATAAAATGATCTTTCACTGCCTCTTCGCCTAATTCATCTGCCACCGCTTTTCTAGCCAGAAGATACTGACTCATAGTTTCGGCCGTACTGCCAGATTTTGAAATAACGTTGAAGACCGTTTTACTTAAATCTAAACTCTCCATGAGACTGGTAAATCTAACTGGGTCTACGTTGTCAGGCACGAATATACGGGGATAATCACCTCTATAATTAGGATTCAAATTGTAATAAGGCTTGTTCAGGGCAGTCTGAAGGGCAATATTACCTAAGGCAGAACCACCTATACCCAGCACCACAAAATTATCGTAGGCTTTTGCTTTTTCCTCGGCAAAAGACTTTATATCCTGAACGACCTCACTCTGGCCTTCCGGCAAATCCATAAACCCGGGCTTCATCCTTGAAATGGCCTGATGAGCCCGATTGGCTTCTACAGCTAAATCATCTACATCAGCTCTGTCAATCCCATGGACAAGTCCGATATTCTCGGCAAACATGTTATTCAAATCAACCTTTATTTCCTGCTTGGTTTCCATAAAAATATCCCTCCTTGGGTCTCCCCTTAACTTAAAGCTTATAGCCAGATGCTAAAAATTGTTGATAGGCCAGGGCAATATCGGCCCCCAGACGAGCATTATTCTTAACTAAAGCGATGTTGGCCTCCAGACTTCTGCCTTCGGTTATAGTCTTGATTTTATCCAGTAGAAACGGGGTCAATTCCCGGCCAGTAATGTTTTTATCCTCCGCTTCTTGAAGGGCTTTTTCTATTTCGGGATTTATTTCCTGAGCAGGGATTTCAGCCGCTTCAGGAATGGGATTAGCCACTAAAATTCCCGTCTGCAATTCCAGGGACTGTTGAGCGGCTATCAGCCGGGCAAGATCACGAACTGTATCAACCCGAAGGGGGGCTGTGATCCCGCTCTGGCGAGAATAAAATGCCGGTAACTCATCACTTCTATATGCTATCACAGGCACTCCTTCTGTCTCCAACCTTTCGTAAGTTAAGGGCAGATCCAGAATAGCTTTCGCCCCCGCAGCGATCACCGTAACCGGGGTCCGGCCTAATTCGGTTATGTCCGCCGATATATCGAAGGTCTGACTACCATGGCGGTGAACCCCGCCGATCCCTCCAGTGACAAAAAACTTAATCCCAGCCCTAGCGGCAACGGCCATCGTGCCTGCTACCGTTGTGGCTCCGTTCTTCCGGGTAGATGCTGCCCAGGCCAGGTCTCTTCGACTAACCTTTACTACGTCACCTGCCTCAGCCAGATGGGTAATTTCTGCTTCAGTCAAACCAACCTTTATTTTACCCCCTACCAGAGCGATAGTGGCCGGTACGGCCCCTATATCTCTAATGATGTTTTCCACCTCAAGCGCAGTCTCCACATTTTCCGGATAGGGCATCCCATGGGTAATTATCGTGGATTCAAGGGCAACAACCGGCTTAGATTGATACTTAGCTTCCTGAACTGCAGGAGCTATATCTAGCAATTCACTCATAATATAAACACCTCTCTAGGTTAAATTAAAGTTAGATAAATCAGGAATCACCGTTTCTTGATATGTCACGGTCAGAGCGGCTATTTTTTGACCAAGCTGCAGGCTAGCTCTCTCCGTCCATCTCTGGCTCAAACCGTAAAGCAGACCTGCTGTGAGGGCATCTCCCGCCCCGGTTGTTTCCAGAACAGGCCCCTGAAGGGAAGGAGGCTCCTGCCAAAAAGCTTCCGTTTGGCCCACATAAATTGCGCCTTTTTTACCAAGGGTAACGATAACTTCCGTGTGCGGACTAAAAACTTCTCTTTGCCCGGCAACTATCTCAATAAGTCCATCTATATCTTCGGCTGTAATCAATTTATCTAATTTTTTCCTACTATATGAATAAAGATAGGCGAATTCGATCAGGTTAGGTGTAATAAAATCAAGATCTCCTAACCGGCCTTTAACTTTTTCTGCTTTCTCCAGAGAAACTGGATCAACCACAATTTGAGCCCGTAAATCAGCCTCCAATAACCATTTGATAGCACTGGAGTTTAAATTGGTATCTATAAATATCCAATCTGCTTCGGTTAAAACTGAGGAACACCGGTCCAGATACTCAGAATTTATCTCGGCAATAATATCCATCGCATTGATAGCTCCGACAAGCTCACCTGAGTTATCCAGCACCGCCAAATAAACCCCCGTTTTCTTCTCCTGTACTTTTTTAATATATTCCAGATTGACCCCGGTTTTTCCTGTTTCTGAGAGAACGATCTCACCAGTTTTATCTTCACCAACGGCGGTAAGCAAACTGACATCTCCACCTAATTGGGCCAGAGCAGCTGCTATATTGCGGCCAACCCCACCAGCACTCTCGGAGACCTTTCCGGAATTAGAGCTGCCAGACTGAAAATTCCCCCGGGAGTAACCCTTTATATCTAAATTTGCTCCTCCGATAATGATCAGCTTTGCTCCTGCTTGCATAATTATATCATCTCCTGTAGCAGTACTAAAGCAAATAACCCCCGGTGTGCTCCACCGAGGGTTTTATTATTTATAATAAATTATGTTTACTCTACAGTAATTTCTTTACTGGCTTCCCACTGCCCATGCAGGTTACAATTTTCAAAGACTCTTAAGGTTGCTGATTCATCTAACTTAATTTTAAGGGTAGCTTCTGCTTTTACTTCATGGGTGAAATCAACCCGAGCAAGCTGGAAATAGTTTGCATAAACTTCGAAATACTGAATAAAGTGTCCCTCTTCCATGGGATGCTCGATCTCTTTACCCATTTCCACGGTCACGTCAAAATATTCACCTTTTTTAACTGTGTCAGGACAGGTAATGTGAGGAACGTGCTTCTTTTCTAAAGCTGTCTTATCATTAGGATTTTCTAAAGTATTAATATCGTACTTTGACATTTGAAATCCCCCTTTTTAATTTAAGTCAATTGACATAACCAGCAAAATTACTTAAGCAAAACTTTTGAATTTATCTTGTGGTTCTCCACATACCGGACAGTAATCAGGAAGTTCATCTTTAATGGTGAAGCCGCATACTGAGCAAACGTGGACCTCATCCATGGCAAAATCTTCATCCTGCTCAACGGCAGCTTTAGCCTCATTAAAAAGTCTCGAATGAGCCTTCTCTGCTTCCAGAGCATAATGAAATGATTTGATCGCATCATTTTCCTTCTGGTTTTTAGCTACAATAGAATAGGCAGGATACATCTGTTCTATTTCGTGATCTTCACCGGCAATTGCTCCTTTTAAATTAGATGCAGTATCTCCTAACCCAAAAACTGCACCAGAAGCCACCAGATGATCGCCTTTAACGTTTTCTAAAGCATGAAAATGATTACGAGCATGAACATGTTCTGCATAAGCTACTGCTTCAAACAGAGTACTAACATTAGAATAGCCGTCTTCTTCTGCCTTATTACTCCAAACCATATACCTCTGATATGCCTGACTTTCTCCGCCAAAGGCAGAACGTAAATTTTCCGCTGTCATATCGTTTTCTACCATACGCATCAACTCCTCAGAATGATTATTTGCTGATTAAACTTTAAAATCATTGTACTGTCATACATTTTAATGATACCACCAGTAGCAATTATTGTCAAGCACAGCGACAAAGCATTAAAGTACAACTTCCAGCTGCCCTGTCTTTTGGTAGGGTAGAGAAATGATCAACCGATTTTCTTCATAATAATAGTCTTTTTCGGGCACTTCCTGACCCTGCCAGAATAAAGTCTGGGGTTTCCGAGAAATTGTTGCGAAATTAACCTGCAGGCCGTCTACTTCTGAAGCGTACCCGCTGACCTCCACTTCAAGATCCAGGGTGATCGAATCAGCAGAGCACTCTAATTCATACCAGGTTAAGTTATACCCACCATCTTGATAGTTAAAGCTTAATCCATCGTCCTCATATATTTGACCGGTCCAGCTGCTTTTATCTGCACCTGGATAGATATTTAAAGTAAGATCTTTGAATCCGCCCTCGATGTACTGAACCGGTTCCATAGTTAGATAACCAGTATTAGCTTTTACGAAGATGGGCATCTTATCCAGAGGAGCATCTACCACGTAAGTCTGGCCGCCAGGATAAAACTCTCCTGTCCAATAATCATACCAGCCTCCAGCCGGCAGATAAACAGATCGCTCTGTCGTATCCGGGCGGACAACCGGGGCCAGCAGAATATTTTCTCCGAACAAAAGTTGATCATTCAGGTTGTAAGTTTTAGGATCCTCAGGGTAATAGAAAAATAACGGCCGCCAGATAGGAAGACCCTGCTGTTTCTGCTGATAAAAAAGGCTGTAAAGCTGGGGTAGGATATGATACCTCATCTCGATAGAATCTCTATTTATACTTGTATAGGGCTCGCCAAAAGCCCAGGGTTCCTGCGATCTGGAGCCTATCGTAGTATGATTACGGAAAAACGGCATAAATGCCCCTAATTGATACCACCGGGCTAAAAGTTCACCGGTACTATCACCTGTAAAACCACCGATATCACAGCCAGCAAAAGCTAAACCGCTCAACCCCATATTTATGATCATCGGAATCGAAAGTTCTATATGCTCCCAGAAACTGCGATTATCTCCGGTCCATACAGCCGCATAGCGCTGCATTCCAGCAAAAGCAGCCCGGGAAAGTATAAAAGGACGCTCCTGGAGGTAATTTTTTAAAGCCTGATTAGTCGCCTGGGCTTCGTGAAGACCATAAAGATTATGAAAGCGTTTATGAGGACCCGGGTCACCGTCATTTTTATGTTCTACAGCTTCGTCCATGGTCCCAGCTTTATTGAATACTGCCGGTTCATTCATATCATTCCAAAAACCTTTAATCCCCTGCTCTATCATACTTTTATGCAGATCCTGCCACCACTCTCTTACATTTGCGCGGGTGAAGTCAGGAAAAACACTCTCACCGGGCCAAACATCACCGGTATATAATCTGCCGTCCAGATAGCGGCAGAAATAATCTTTCTGCTGGCCGCTGCGGTAGACGTCGTATTCCGGATCTTTTTTAACCCCAGGATCAACTATAGCGATGGTTTTAAAGCCCTGCTCCTGCAGATCACCCAGAAGCTTCTCAGGTTGAGGAAACCTGTCCTGATCCCAGCTGAACACCCGATAACCATCCATGTAATGGATATCAAGATGGATAGCGTCACAGGGAATAGAAAGTTCCCGAAATTTTTCTCCCAGTTGAGTTACCGCTTCATCCGGGTAATAACTATAGCGGGATTGATGATGGCCTAAGGCCCAAAGGGGAGGAAGTTCAGTCCTGCCTGTTAACCAGGTATATTTAGTAACAACCTGGGCCGGGTTTTTCCCTGCCATCAGATAATAATCGATCCGACCCCCTGCGGCAGAAAAGACCACCTCATCGGGATCAGAATGACCTAAATCAAAGGTGGTTCGATAACTGTTATCGTGATAAATCCCGTAACTGTTCTCCCCTGTAAAGACAAGATAAAATGGCACAGAAATATACATCGGATCTGTAGAAGGCACATGGGGCTCGAAGGTATCTGTGTTCCACATCTCATAACTTCTTCCCCTTTTATCTAAAAATCCGGTCTTTTCGCCTAAACCATAGATTCTTTCTTCTGGTTTAAGTATCTTTTTGAGCTTAACTTCCTGGCGATATGACCCAAAAGATTGTCCAGGTAGATCCGCCTGCAGTAAATTACCATCCTGATCTAAAACAAAAATAGCAAAGGGTTCCAGCTTAATATTTACGGCTACTTCCGGGCCGATAACCTTGATTTCCTCTTCAGTAATATGATACTTGAGGTCAACCTGCCCGGCTTCTGCTATTATCGCAGGGGTTGAAGCATCCAAACTGAAATCTTCCCGAGAATCCAGTAAAAATCTAACCAGACCCGGTCGATACCAGATTAAATCGAGCCGCTGTTCAGCAAAAAGCAGAGAAATCCCTTGCTCTCGCTCTATATAATCTTCACCTACCTCCAGATACTTGAAATTTTTAACCTCTTTTTCTTGAACTCTTTGCTTAATCGCTTCACTATTCACTTTTCAGCATCTCCAGATATTCTTTCAAATTAGCATTTTCCTCAATTACTGGTTCGATAAGATTATTTCTTGCAGTCATGATAGTTGTCACGCCGGGACCATGGCCCATCTTGATGCAATCACTATGAACAACCACACCTATACTTCCAGCCCCTGTTAGATATTCCCGGCCAAAAGTATTATCACAATCAGCTAAGTAAACAAAATCCCCCAATTTCAATTGATCAAGACCATACTTTTCTAATTCTTTTTTGTCTCCGGTAGTGATATCATAATCTCCCATCGTGGCCGTAGAAGAGCCGATCCCAGAACCCATCAGGTGACCAGGTACTTCAGCTGCAACGGGAACCTTAAGTTTATCTCCAGCTTCCTCAATTTTGATTTTTTCGAACAGCTCAGGGGCTATATTGAAAATCTTAACCCCTGGATGATCTAACAGACTTAAACCCTGGCCAGCGGCTTTAACCAAAATCTTATCTCCCACTTTCATCTCTTCCATATCTACTTCATTAAAATCTATCAAGACATGGTTTATCCCGCCATGAAGTCCAGTAACATAGCCAACAGCACCTTTAGCGTCTCCATCGACCATCTTAGCTTGATTCCCGATACAAGCCAGCAAACCCAATCCGTAATTATCGCTGGAGCGTGATTCATCGCTTATCTTCATACTCACACCGGGTTCAATGTGGTCGCCAGCCCAGCCAAAGGCAGCGTCTCCCACCCTTACATTATAGGTAATGCCCCCGGTGCCGGGAATATTATGGCCCTGGCCTTCCCGATCTAATCGGTAGGGAAGTGCCCCTGACCGGGGATGAGAAATAGTACCCTGCACCGATTGAATTACAACTCTATCTTTATTAGTTTTCATTAATTTGCCCCCAATCTAACTTACTTATCAGATCACTAAAATCAGTTGCCTCTATTAAAATTTTAACTGCTTTTTTTAAATAATCTTTATCAACCCGGTTAAATCTGCTCTCAGCCGGACTGTCTAAATCCAACACTCCAATGATCTTATCTTCTACTTCAAGGGGAATTACCAGCTCCGAAGTTGAATTAGGATCGCAGGCTATATGGCCGGGAAAATCATGAACATTTTCTACTAGTTGAGTCTTTCCTTCAGATACGGTTGTACCACATACTCCCCTCCCAACCTGGATCCTCACGCAGGCCGGTTGACCCTGAAATGGCCCTAAAACCAATTCATCTTCACTCTTCCGCAGATAAAACCCAACCCAGTTCAATTTAGGGACTAAATTATAAATTAATGAAGCAGTATTCGCCATATTAGCCAGCCAATCATTTTCATCCGATAACAATGCTTCTAGCTGTTTTAAAAAATCAGGATAATATTCTTCCCTATCCAATTTTACTCACCCCCAATGATATTTTAACAACATGAAGTTTCTTAATATATTCTAACACAAAAGCGATTTGCATTCAAAAAAGGAATCGACGGAAATATATAGAATTATAATTACTGTAAGGGGGAAGATAAGATGAGCAAAAATAAACCTGAAAAAATAGATTTCGATAAGGAAAGATTGAAATCCGAACTCCATAATCATACCGAAGATTTCGTTATCGAAAAAATCGAAGAAATAATCAACACCAAAGATCAATTTGAAGACCTCTGTACATGTCATCACTGCCTGCTGGACATCGCCTCATATACCTTAAACCGAATTCCAGCAAAATATATCTCCAGCCCACGGGGAAGTCTTCACGCTAAATTGATTGAATTCGAACAACAGGTAAACGTTGATATCGTATCAGTTGTAACCCGGGCTATTAAAATAATCTCTAAAAATCCCCGGCATGATTGATCCAAAAAGGCGCCGCGGCGCCTTTTCTTTTTCAAAAAATTATTTTTCTGCTAAAACCGGAAAACCCAGATGTTCAGTGAATTTTTGCTGGAATTCCATATCACTAGAAAGCTCTATATACTGCGTTTTACTCTGCAGCTCCCGTCCAGCCTGGTCTAACTCCTGGTCCAGAAGATATAATCCTGCTCCTGCCCCGGAACCATTTCCTGCCTGTTCAATTTTATCCTGTAGTTCTGCCGGAATCATCCCGATCTTCACAGCATTAAGGGGATCTAAATAATTAGCGAATCCTCCTACCAAAAATACTTTTTCGATAGAACTTAGAGAAAAATCAGACCGGGCCAGTAAAATCTCTATCCCGGCTCTCACCGCTCCTTTGGCCAACTGCAGCTGCCGAATATCTTTCTGGGTAAAGGCAATCTTGACCCCTTCAGTAGAAATCAACTCCAACTCTTTGACTTCCTGATCAGGCTTAAAATGATCCTGCCAGTAAACCGGCATCTCTGCTGGTTGGGCAAAGGCTCCCTTGGGTGTAATAACCCCGACCTCCAGGAGACCTGCTACCAAATCCAGCAGCCCTGAACCACAAATACCTCTAGCTTTTTCCCCCGCGATAGTGCTATAAGTAAATCCATCAGCTTGAATCTCAAATTTCTCGATAGCTCCGGGGAGGGCAGCCATTCCAGCAGAAATATTACTTCCTTCAAATGAAGGTCCCGCCGCAACCGAGCAGGCATATAGTTCCTGATCATTGCCAAAAGCTACTTCCCCGTTAGTGCCTATATCTACTAAAAGTTGGTGCCCCGGGGTCTGGCCCACTCCTGTCGCGATTAAGCCTGCTAAAATATCGGCTCCAACGTATGAAGAAATCGAGGGGAGAACTACTACTTCTCCACGGGGATTTATCTCCAGACCGATAGTTTCTGGCCGAACGGTTAATCCCTCTGTAAAAGTAGGGATAAAGGGGGAACGGGCAATATCAATGGCATCTAAGCCAAATAAGGTATGGAGCATGGTTGTATTTCCGGCAAAAGTTACCCGATAAATAGCCGCTGGCCCCTGAACAATTTTATCTGTCAAAGCAAGAATAGCCTGGTTTAATCCTGCAAGCAGTACCTGCTTCAGTTTCTTTCTGTTCTCAATATTTTTGCTGCCGAATTGAATCCTCGAGATCACATCGGCCCCATATTCTTTTTGTGGGTTATACCGGGACTCTACTCCCAGCCTCTCGCCTGTTTCCAGATCATAAAGGTAAAGCACCAGAGTAGTAGTACCTATATCCACGGCCACACCTAATACTTGCTGCAGACCTGAACCAAGCTCAACTAATTTTTGACCGCAGGTTACTGCCCTGACCGGATCTTTTTTCGATTCTAATCGATCTAAATCTTGAATTACTCCATCGCTAATATTGGAACAACCCGTATCAGCCAAAAACCGAGAAAGATAACTGCGTTGATCATCCAGATCGGGAGCAGAAAGCTTAACCTGTTTTACCACCCACCCACTATTAAGCTTTCCTGAAACCTTTTTCGTCCCTGTCAAAACGCTAATCTCGCCTTCTTTTTCTAAGAAAATTTCTATCTCGTTTTCTAACTCATGGAGACAGGCTAACCTGAAACCCTGTTCAAGCTCTTCAGCATCAAATAAAGCCTGCTCACTCTCCCTGGGTTCAGGGGCTGGCTTGATTCTAATCCTACATTTGCCGCAGGTCCCCTGCCGGCCGCAGTATCCCGTCAAATTATACCCCGCTTCGTTGATCAGTTCGAATAAATTAACCCCTTTTTCTGCTCTGATTTGCTCATCTTCTCCACCTTCATGCAGGTTAACAGCTACTTTCATTTTCCCACCTCATTTATTATAGGCTAAATTTTCTGATTTTTATCAGTTATAAAAGGCCGGGCACTGATCAGTGCCCGGCCTTGTTTGTTGCCTAATTAAGATAGCTCAGTTTAGAATAAGCCACTAATCTTTCCATTTTCATCGATATCTATATCTTCAGCCGATGGTCTCTTAGGTAGTCCAGGCATGGTCAGAACCGGCCCGGTCAGAGCAACTAAGAAGCCCGCTCCCGCTGAAACGTTAATTTCTCTTACGTTAACAGTAAAGCCTTCTGGCCGTCCTTTAAGAGCAGGATTATCAGAGAGTGAACTCTGGGTCTTGGCCATACAGATCGGTAAATTATCGTAGCCATAGCTCTTGTAAAGCTCTATCTGCTTTTTAGCTGCGTCACTAAAGTTGACGCCGTCGGCTCCGTAAACTTCGGTAGCAATAGTTGTAATCTTCTCTTCTATGCTATCCTCGGTATCGTAAAGGAACTCGAACTTAGCTTCATCTTTATCCAGAATTTCGATAACTTTCTTGCCGAGTTCTTCTCCACCTTCGCCGCCTTTAGCCCATACTTCGGAGAGAGCTACGTTGACGCCGAGTGCTTCACAACGTTCTCTAACTAACTGGAGTTCAGCTTCGGTATCGTCAGGGAAACGATTGATGGCGACGACCAGTGGTACTCCGAACTTCTGGACGTTTTCAACATGCTTCTCTAGATTCTCGATACCTTTGCCTAACGCATCTAAATCTTCTTCGGTCAATTCGTCTTTGGCTTTACCGCCGTGCATTTTCAGAGCCCTTACGGTTGCAACCAGGACTACTGCATTAGGATTAAGCCCAGCCACTCTTGATTTTATGTTGAAGAATTTCTCTGCTCCGAGATCGGCACCAAAACCGGCCTCAGTAACTGTGATATCACTGATCGACATAGCCATCTTAGTAGCCATAGCGCTATTACAGCCGTGGGCGATATTAGCAAATGGCCCACCGTGGATGAAGGCTGGTGTATTCTCTAAGGTCTGAACCAGGTTAGGCTTGATCGCTTCTTTTAAGAGAGCAGCCATCGCACCGTGGACGTTCAATTCTTTAGCTTCAACTGGTTCGCCGTCGTAATTATACCCGATAACTATATTTCCGAGCTTTTCTTTCAGTTCGCTTATGTTATTAGCGAGACAGAGAATAGCCATAACTTCTGAAGCAACAGTAATCATAAAGCTATCTTCTCTTGGTATGCCATTAGCCTTGCCGCCAAGTCCTACCACAATTTCTCTCAGAGCACGATCGTTCATGTCGACTACCCGAGAAAAACTGATCTGGGTAGGATCGAGACCAAGTTCGTTGCCCTGCTTGATGTGATTGTCAATAGCTGCAGAAAGCAGGTTATGAGCTATACCGATAGCGTGAATGTCACCGGTAAAATGCAGGTTAATATCTTCCATAGGAATAACCTGGGAATAACCGCCGCCGGCTGCGCCGCCTTTAACGCCCATGGTAGGTCCAAGTGATGGTTCTCGTAATGCTATAGCAGCATTTTTGCCAAGTCTATTAAGGGCCTGACCTAAACCAACTGTAGTAGTGGTTTTCCCTTCACCTGCAGCTGTAGGTGTAATGGCTGTCACTAGAACAAGTTTACTGTCCTGGTCTAATCTCTTGAGGACGTCCAGGTTAACCTTCGCTTTATACTTACCGTAATGTTCCAGTTCTTCAGGTTTAAGACCTGCTTTGTCTGCAATTTCACTGATCGGTTTCATCGTTGCCGCCTGAGCAATTTCAATATCGCTTTTCATTCTTAAAAATTCCTCCTTTTAATTTGATTCTTATATCTTACTAATATACTTCTCTAATCTTTCTAAAATTCCTGCATCTAATTTAGGCTTATTAAAATTATTAAGTGACTCTTTATATTTTTGCCTGGCCCGTTCTGCTGTTTTCGGTTGATCTTGATCACTAAAATATCTCTCTCTTTTCGACAATAGCGGTCTTCTTAGGTCTTTCATATGTCTATAAGTGTGCTCGGAAGAAATGAAATTCCCGCCTGGACCGGTATTTATAATTTCTTCTACGCCTAACTGTTCTTCGTCGACTTTCAATTCCTCCAAATAATTCTTTACTATTCCGCATATTTCATCATCGATCATGAATTTTTCGTAAGACATGGACATATAGTTCTCTAACAAGCCGGCTGCGTGTAGAATAAAATGAAAGCCACTATTGACTGCAGCCATAATATTAAGCATCGATTCATAGCCGGCCTGAGCGTCGGGATATAGCGAATCCGTGAGAGCGCCTCCCCCACGCGAGGGTACGCCGTAATACCTCGCTAACTGAGCCGTACCATTAAACATTTTGGCAGTTTCCGGACTGCCCAGGGCTAGATCGGCCGTTTTGAGGTCAACCACACTGGAAGCCGACCCGTAAATAACGGGGGTTCCTGGATTAATCACCTGAGCCAGAACCATACCTGTTAATATTTCAGCATTCTGCTGGACCAGTGAAGCAGGAACAGTGGTGGGCGAAGTGGTCCCGGTCATACTAAGAGAAGCTATAACCATAGCCTGCTGATTTTCGGAATACGTCATCAAGGCATCGCTCATGCGATCGTCAAACTGGAGAGGACTATTGGTATTTATCAGGGAAATTAAGACGGCATTATCCCGAACGAACTCCTTACTCTCGAAGACTATTTCTGCCATTTCGATTGATTCTTTTGCTTTTTTAGCGCCCATTGCACTGCCCATCAATACTTTATCGCTATATTTTACCGCGGCTTCGAGCATCCTGGCATGCCTAATTTCATCTTCAATATCCGTTGGTTCGACTAAGACTCCTCCAACTACATCGATATTTTCACTCATCTGAGCTAACTTGGTAAAGTTCACATAATCTTCATACTTAGAAGGACGGCGATTTTTTTTTGGATATTCCATGACGAAGGGCGAACCATACCCAGGGGCCAGGACAGTGTTGCTGCCTCCTACTTCTACATCATTGTCTGAGTTTCGCGCTCTGAGCATAAACTTCTCTGGAACCATCTCCAAATATTTTTCTAACTCCTGCTCGCTTAGATGCACGGTTTTACCGTCAACTTTAATTCCAGCCTGTTTAAATCTATCTCGGGCTTTATCGGACATAATCACAACGCCAGATTCCTTGAGAACCCAAAGAGTAGCCTGATGGATCTTGTCGAGTTGTTGTGGGGAGAAGATATCATCTCCTGCTTTCCTTCTCTTGATCATTAATTTCACCCCCGAAAATATTCTGCTGCTTGCTGCTGTTAATATTCTTCCGGCATTTCCAGTATCTCTTGATAAGAAAATACAGGTCCTTCCTTACAGACATAGCGGTGACCAATATTACACTTGCCGCATTTTCCTAAACCACATGACATCCGCATCTCCAGGGTCGTGATGATATCTTTCGGATTTACGCCCAGATCCACTAACTGGGAAGTAACCGCTTTGATCATTATCGGGGGGCCACAGGTATAGTAAACTGCGTTTTGAGTCTGACAATCAAGCTCTTTATCGATCAGCTCGTGAGGAAAGCCCACACAATGGTCCCAGCCTTCACATGGTCTGTCTATCGTATATTTTACCATCGTATCTGGACTATTCTCCCACCGATTCTGTTCATAGTCATATATCATATCATCTGGAGATCGAAATGCCTGCAGCATCTGCACCCGCCCAAATTTGTCCCGCTGCTCGGGAGCAAGCATATAATCTATGGCAGAGCGGAGAGGAGCTAACCCGATACCTCCACTGATAAAATATATGTCTTTACCTTCAGCTTCCTGCACCGGAAAGGTATTACCATAAGGACCCCTCAGCCCAACTGTGTCTCCGGGCAGCAGTTCATGAAGAGCCGAAGTAACCCGCCCGGTTTCCTTAACTGTAATAATCATTTTATCTTCGTTTAGAGGAGCAGAGGCAAAACCAAAAGGAGCCTCCCCCACCCCGTAAACCGTCAGCATCAGGAACTGTCCTGGTTTAAAATCTAAAACAGGATTCGTCTCTTTTAAACGCAGATGAAAGGTTTTAATGTTCAAATTACTGCCGGTTTCCTGAACTACCTCAACTACTTCTGCTTCATGAGGCAGGTAATTATCAACCTTCATCGGTTCCACCTCCTTTACTTACAGCTTGATCTACCTCGTAGATTACTGCCCTGATGTCCAAGTTAACCGGACATTTACTGATACAACGGCCGCAGCCTACACAGCCAGGTTTGCCTTCGTAATTCTGGGGATGGTAAGAAAACTTATGCATCAATCTCTGCCGCCAGCGCTGATGCTGCTCCTCCCGGGGGTTATGTCCCGAAGCATGTTCTGTAAATAGGGAAAACATACAGGAATCCCAGGACCTATTTTTAGTTTTATCTTCCCAGAAAAAATCAAAACAGAAGCAGGTTGGACAGTAATAGGTACATACACCGCAGCCTAAACAACTTGCAGTTGGTTGCGCCCAATCAGCATGCTTAAATGCTTGTTTTTCTGAAAATGGTAGAGAATTATTGATTTTAAAATCAGACTGTTCCGCATAGATTTTCTGCCAATCTTCCAGCATCTTTTCCAGTTCTTTTACTTCTACCGCCCCAACGTCCTGAATAAACTCCTCAACCTCCTCAGGCAGCTGGGCTTCAGGAGATATTTTCAAGTAATATCTATCCTCTCTTTCCTTGTCTAAATCCTCGTAAAGAAAGAGGGAAGCACTATCGTGGGCAAAGTAATCAATACCTAACTCACTTTGAAAATTGTTGGGCGGAAGCTGCTGATTGGCATACCCTATAAAAATACTATTCTCCCGTTTAGAGCGATAAAACGGATCTTGATAGTCGTCTTCCAGAAAAACGTCATCCAAAAGTTCGACAGCCGCCAGATCACAGCTTCTGATCCCAAAAAATAGCCGCGGTTTGTCCTGCCATCTTTCCGGTTTGTAATCCTGACCTTTTACTTCCGGTGCTAGCTGCTCGTCCCGGGGCAGAAGATGATTTTTAGGAGTGGTCTCAGCAATTTCCTGGAGATATATGGCCGGAATATCTTCCTCATCATAAACTTCTCGCAGTACTACCCGACTTAGCCGGCCCTGCTCCACTTTAAAAGGAGCGATAACTTGATATTTTTCTCGAAAAAGTTTAAGCAGGTTAATTAACTGCTTTGAGCTTAGCTTTTTAACTGACATTTTCATTCCACCTCCTGCATAAAGCCAGGTTCAGGATCTTCTTCATCGTAGGTTGAAAAGAGAGATTCCTGATCGATCGCCTGGCCTGGCCTGTAATCAAAATACTTAACGGCTTGATGATAAAGGTGAGTGGTCAACGACCGCATTTCAATCCCTTCCGGACAGGCCATCTCGCAGGCCCCACAGTTAACGCAGCGGCCCGGCATATGCATCGTCCGCATCAGGTGAAAAATCATATCATTTTCAGCACTGCTGCCGTTATCCAGCCAGACCGGCTGGTTACTTTCAACAAAGCAATGATCGCAATAGCAGACCGGACAGGCGTCCCGACAGGCATAACACTGCGTACAGCGAGAGAACTCCCGGGTATAGTGATCTTTTCTTTCTTCTGGGGATTGCTCGGAAAGGAGATAACCTCTACCGGCAAGCTCCTGCTCGACTTCCTCGGGTTCAACCTTTTGACCCACAGTATAATCAGCAACAACCGGATTCCTGGTATCGCATTCATCGCAGGCCGTATTACCTTTAATTCCTGGACAACCGTTAATGCCGATGATCAATAGATTATCTCTTTTAATTATATTTTCAGAGATGTAGAACGCCAGGGCCCTGGTATCACAGGGCTTAGCTACTACCGCCTGCCTGGAGTCTTTATTTTTCAACAGATATTTACTTAACATTGGGTAAGAGTTTTCTGTAAAGACCACGTTTTTTGCTCTTTCCGGTTCTTCTTTAGGGATAAATGCTGGTTCTAAGAGATCAGAGAATCGACCTTTCTGATAAGCCAGGAGCTGCTTGAAATCTTCACCGGCAAATATCTCAGGCAGAAGTTTCTGCAGTTCAGCTGTTATTTCTTTATAAATATTGCTCTTCATTCGAGGCACCTCCCTGCTCCAGCCCAATACTGCCTGGATTGCCCAGTTCTAACGTCTCGACGGGCATAAGTTCTTCCGCCAGATAACCTGTCCAGGGCCCTACCGATTTTACCTGGTCTACTACTTTCCTTACGACCTGAGCAAACCGGCGCCCCTCTGCTGCTGAACACCAGGTAAAATTCAACCTTTCCGGTTCTACACCCGCATACTGCAGCATTTCCTTCAGCATAATAAATCTCCGGCGGGCGTAGTAGTTGCCGTCGATGTAATGACAATCACCTGGATGACAGCCGGAAACCAGGATCCCATCGGCTCCCTGCTTCAAGGCTTTAATGATGATAAGCGGGTTTAACCTTCCGGTACAGGGTATCCTTACCGCTCTAACGTTAGTAGGGTACTGCTGCCTACTGCTGCCCGCCAAATCTGCGGCCGCATAACTACACCAGTTACAGAGAAAAGCTATTATTTTCGGTTCGAACTCCTGGTTTTTGTTCTGTGCCATCAGACCAGCTCCCCTTTCTCCATAGCGCCTTCAGCTAGTAACGCTTCAACTTCATCTAATATCTGCTGATTCCTAAAACCATTGAGATCAACAGCGTTAGGCCGACAGACGCCCAGACAGTTACCGCAGCCTTTACACAGGACCCGATTAACCTCTGCTTTACCAGTTTCAGGGTCAACCTCGATCGCTTTATAAGCGCAAACCCTTTCGCAGTCACCACAGCCTATGCAGAGATCGTCGTCAACTTCGGCTATCATGGCTTCTGTCAGCAGAAATTCTTTTGCCAGTATCGAAGCTGCTCTGCCCGCTGCCGCCCTGCTCTGAGATATAGATTCTATTAGATTTTTGGGCCCGTGAGCTAATCCAGTCAAAAAGATACCGTCGGTAGCCGAATCAACGGGGCGAAGTTTCACGTGAGCTTCTAAGAAAAAGTTATCTTCATTTAAAGGCGTCTTCAAAAACTTACTAATCTGCTCGTTAGACTCTCCAGGCAGAACCGCAGCCGCCAGTATTACCAAATCGGCCTCATCTTTGATTTCGGTTGCGGTTAACGGCTCAGTGAAGCTAATTCCCAGAGAATCTTTTTCGCCATTTAGGAAATAGACCTCCGGCTTGTTATCTACTTCATACCTGCTAAAATTAATCCCAAGATCTCGAGCCTCTCGATAAAGTTCTTCATAATAACCATAACTTCTCAATTCACGATACAATATAGTAATCTCCCGGTTTGGATTCCTCTGCTTTAACTCGATAGCATTACGCAGAGCCTGCGTACAACAGAGCCTACTGCAGTAAGGTCTGTCCTCTTCCCGAGAACCGACACACTGAATCATATATATGCTTTCGGCCGCCTGCAGTTCCGGGGATCTCTCTGTTAATTTATCTTCCAACTCCAGCTGCGTCATTACTTTACTTGAGTTTTGATAAAGATATTCTTCCGGCTCTAATTCTTCAGCTCCTGTGGCTACTACGACAACACCGCCTTCAATTTCTACATCTTTGGGCCCCGATAGGGCCAATTGGTAATTGCCCACAAACCCGGAAATATCCTGGATATCGTAGCCAGAATAAATATCAATTAGCTGATTGTTTTTAACTTCCTGCACCAGGCGTTCTAAAAATGGCTTAACTGGTCGGCCCATACTGCTCCTGTTAATCTGCGCCGCTTTACCGCCCAGCCAATCAGCTTTTTCTACCAGAGAAACTGGGAAACCTAAGCGAGCTAGTTCTCTAGCTGCTGTTAAACCGGCAGCACCGCCCCCCAGGATCAAAGCCCGGGTAATGTTATCTACTTCTCCTCTTTCTAGAGGTAAAGCGTTTTTAATTCTAGCTATACCGGCCCGCACCATTTCGTAAGCCTTCCAGGTAGCTTTTTCTTTTTCTTCTTTGTGAACCCAGGAACCTTGATCTCGAATGTTAGTCATTTCCATCAAATGGGGATTTAAGCCCGCTCTGGTCACCGCGTTTTGAAACAACATCTCGTGGGTTCGAGGTGAACAGGAGACGATCAAAATTCTATTGAGATCGTGCTCTCTAATCCTATCGGCGATGAGATCCTGACTGTCGGTAGAACATAAATATTTAACATCCTCCGACCACTCGACGAAGGGGATCTCTCCAGCCCGCCGGGCTACTTCTTCTACATCGATCACTCCGGCGATGTTCGTGCCACAGTGACAGACGAAAACCCCAACCCGAGTCCGTTGATTGGTTATTTCTCTATTAGCCGGAGGAGGCGCTTCGCTTATACCTAACTCTTTGACATCCAGCGCTGCCAGCTGACCGGCCAAAGCGGCCGAACCACTTGCTTCTGCCACAGATTCAGGGATATCTTTAGGTCCGGTAATAGCGCCGCAGCCAAATATTCCCGGGCGACTTAATGCTTGCGGCGAAAACTCATCAGTATCAGCAAACCCATATTTATTAGTTCTCACTTTTAGCTTCTGTAAATCATCAGTCACTTCCTGATTCGGGGCCAGACCGGTAGCCAGCACAACCAGATCATACTCTTTACTGGCAAATCCATTATCTCCGTCTGTAACTTTCAGTTTTAACTGATTGCCGGATTTGGTCCTTTCTATTTCAGCCACCCGACTGCGGATGAAGTTAACCCCCTCTGTAGCTTCAGCCCGGTTGTAATATCGCTCAAAACCTTTACCGTGGGAGCGAATATCCATGTAATAAAGATCTATCTCTGCATCTTTGAGATGGTCTCGAGTTAAGAGAGCGTGTTTAATCGAATACATACAACAAACCGAAGAACAATAGTTTTTATCTCGCTGAAAATCTCGGGACCCGCTGCAGTGCAGAAACGCTATCTTGTTAACTTCTTTGCCGTCAGAAGGACGAATAACCCTGCCGTCTGTAGGCCCAGCCGCATTTAAGATCCGCTCGTATTCTAAACTTGTAATTACGTTTTCATGGACCCCGTAATTATACTGGCTGACCAAATCACCTTCGAAAGATTCGTAGCCCGGGGCAAAGACTACTGCGGCTGCTTGAACGATAAAATTCTTTTCTTTTTGCTCGTAATTTACGGCATCAAAGCTGCAGATCCTTTCGCAAAGCCCGCATTTTCCCTGGGTGAGTTTTAAGCACTGCTCAGGATCTATCACAGCCAGATTGGGTACCGCCTGGGGTTGATATTTATGAACAGCTTTCTGCTCAGCCAAACCCAGGTTGTACTCGTCCGGAATTGTAACTGGACATTTTTCGAAACATTCCGTACAGCCCGTGCATTTTTCTTCATCTATATACCGCGGCCGCTTTTTCAAGCGAACCCGAAAGTCTCCAGGTTCACCTTCCAGTCCGACCATTTCTGTCATAGTATAAGTAGTTACGTTTTTATGATTATAACAGGAAGTAATCTTTGGTGCCAAAATACAGGTAGAACAATCGTTAGTCGGAAAGGTTTTATCGAGCTGGGCCATCCGCCCCCCCAGACTGGGGCTCTTTTCGATCAGATAAACCGGAACGCCCATCTCAGCCAGATCAGTAGCCGCCTGAATTCCAGCTATACCACCGCCTATTACTACAACGGGATCTGCCATTTTAAGCACCACCATTTCCTGGTAATTCATCGGCCCAACTTGATTCTCCAGCCAGCACTTTTCCCAGGCTTTCCAGGCGGTATTTAAGTACCTGCCGATCAAATCGATCCAGTTCAGCTTCCAACTCTGCCGGGTAATAATCTCCTTCTACCGCCATCTCTCTCAATACCCTGATTATGTCTGCAAACCTAACGTTCTGGGGACAGGCAGAGACGCAGCGGCGGCATTGAATGCACTGCCAGAGCTCCTCCCCGGACAGCAGCTCTTCTTCATAGCCTAACAAAGCTTTTTTAATCATTAAGCGAGGATTGAATTCTTCCACCTCTTCACTTACAGGGCAGGTAGCCGTGCAGCTTCCACAACTATAACAGAGACTCAAATTTTCTCCACCAGGTCTGGATTTTACTTCCTCTTTAAATTTTAAATTTAAGGTACTATATTCTTTTTCCATTATCTCTAATCCACCTCCGGACGGGGATAAAGGCCAGCTTCCTCAACGACCACCGGGGTAATTTCTTCCCAGGCAACCGGCATGAGGTGAATGCCTTTAACACCTTCACTCTTACGCACATGTTCGATTATATCAACGGCCATATTCACACCCTCTTTTTTCTTATCTTCGGCAGCGTCCATCCTGGCTATCGTCGAGTCAGGTACATCCATACCAGCTACATATTTTTTCATCATTCTCAAAGCTTTAACTGACCTGGTAGGGAGAATGCCCGCCATGATGTAACAGCGTTCATGGATGCCTCTTCTTCTAACTTCTTCCATCCATTCATCGAATTTATCCAGATTATAAATTGCCTGAGTCTGGATGAAATCCATACCTGCATTAACTTTTTTCTCCAGTTTCATCATATGGAGATCAAAAGGATCGGCAAAAGGATTGGCAGCTCCTCCAATGAAAAACTTCGGCGGAACCTCCATTTCCTTGCCGTTAAGTAAAACTCCTTTATCGACCATGTCCCGAACTGTTTTAATCATGCTTACCGAATCGAGATCAAATACATTTTTTGCTCCTTCATCCTGACCGAAACATTGATGATCACCGGTAAGACAGAGGACGTTTCTCAAACCCAGGGCGCTTGCCCCGAGTAAATCGCTCTGCAGTCCAATCCGATTTCTATCTCTCCCCGTGGCCTGGATTATCATTTCCAGACCTTCATCAGCAGCTATTTTAGCAGCACCGATGCTGGACATCCTGACGATCGCCGTCTGGTTATCGGTAATATTAACCCCGTCAACGTAACCTCTGAGGTAATCAGCTTTTTTCTTGATGAAATCAGGATCAGCGCCGATAGGAGGACCCATCTCACTGCAGACGACAAATTCTCCTCTCTCCAAGAGCTCCTGTAATTTTGATATATAGTCAGCCATTACCTTTTCTCCTTTCATTCCTGGAAAAACTCCGGATTTTTATGGCTCCGGACTCCACCATCTTTATAGGTCGACCAATCTTTAGGAGCATCGTACTCTAATATTTTATCGAGTTGACCTATCTCTTTGGCTCTATCATAGATCGTCTGCCAGCCGCAGTCGATACTATCATCTACTTCACATACACCATCCTGCGAGCCGCCGCAGGGGCCGCACATTAAACTTTTCGAGCAGCGAGCCACCGGACAGACGCCGGCGAATCGATCGAGCACGCAGTCACCACAGCCGTGACACATTTCTTCCCATTCTCCTACTCCACTGGTCCGACCGTAAAAAGTAGTATCCAGACCAGGCAAAACTACTTTTTGAGGATAGTTAATACCCAGGTGCTGAACTCCGACCCCACAAGCCAGGGATAATACAACATCACTTCTAGAAATATTATTTTCTAGTTCATCTAAAAACTCGTCATCACACTGGCGTTCAATTGTATCGGTTAATATATTTACCTCTTTATTTTCTTTCTGAAAATATAACTGCAAGATATTTTTTAAAGCTGCAACTTCTCGCTCACCCCCGGCCAAACTTACCGTAACGCAGCTGCCGCAGCCCACTATGAATAAGGTTTCCAAATCTGCTGGCAGCATATCTTTGATTTCAACTACGTCTTTCTGCTTCCCTACAATCACGAGCTGATCACTCCCTTCCTCTCGGATAAAAGACCAGCTAAATCTGCTGCCATCCGGGGTGAAAGCCTTTGATACTGCAGGCGCTCTGGCTCTAAATCCAGCTTTTTCAGATCCTCTTTTATCCTATCGATCACCTGCTGACAGCGGTCGTGCCCGGTCAAATGCTTACAGGCCTCGGCTACACAGCCTAATACCAGAACATCTTCTGGCCCTGATGTAAGCAGAGAAAAAATCTCGTCTCTTTTCACGGTAGAAACGCAGGGAACTACCATGGCCTGATAATCACTAAACAGATCTATCCCTTCAGTTTGGGCATAACTTTCTGCCGCCATCTCAGCTGAATTTTCGCAGATAATCACTCTTGTCCCTTTACTTCCTCCAGATTTCACTTGAAGCAGCTCATCTTTGGCCGTTATTGCCCCGGCAGGACAGCGGCTTATGCAAAGATTACAGCCCTGACAGGCCAATTCCATGACCTGCATCGAATTCAATTCTTCATCCCGCTGGATCGCCCCATGGGGACAGACCCGATAACAGGTATAACATACGATACATTTTTGATCGTCTACTTCTCGCTGCTGGTCGTCTAGAGGCTCGACCCCCTCGAGATTCCGGGCTACTTCGGCCAGGGTGAATTCCAGTTCTTCTTGATAATAAGTTAGAGCGGTGGGCCCGCGGCTTCCGCCCAATAAATATACACCTCTCTTGCCGCTTAAAGTAGGCTGGAGATAGACGTTGTCCAGCTGAAGGTAATCCTGATAACCCTCTGCCAGGTTGAATATCCGGGCTAACCTTTTCCCAGCTGCTGGAGGTTTGAGTTCGGGCGCTGCTAAAATATCTCCCCGTAACTTAAGGTCTATATCTTCCCGGGTATATCTCACGACTTCATCCTCAATCTCAAGCTGACCCAGGTCAAACTTGAGAAAGACAACGTTACTTTCTCGAGCCCGTTCATATAAATGATCGTTATCTTCCATAAACCGCATGGCTTGATATAAATAATAAACTTCTTTTTCGGGATGGTCTGCTTTTATCTCCAGAGCTCGCTTTAACCCGGCCTGGCTCATTACCGCTGCGGAAAGGTCGGGATAATCCTGCAAAATTATCACCGGTTCATCCTCGGAAATGGTGTAATCCTCGCTTAACAGAGAAAACCATCCTTTCTCAGCCAATTCTTGCTGATAAGGCAGGTTGATAATTATATTGCTAACCTTAACCTTTTCCTCCTGCTGCTCAATCTGACAGGTGAGAGTAAAGTCACCTATTTCTCCTCGACAGGAGACTATCTGGTCTGGAGTTAAAGTTATACTTGCGAAATCCGTTTCCACAGATCTACCGATCCAGGCTAATTGATATTTTTCGACGTCTCCCCTCATACCAGTGCCTCCTTTGCTGCCCCAATAATTTCGTAAGCTACCTTTTTACTTTCAGCCAGGGTTGTGGCCACATCTCCCGGGCCGGTGATGGTTCCCGCTAAATAGACGCCCGTCTCTCTCCCCGGCCAAATCGGTCGGAGGAATCCATCTTCATTCAATTGGAGATTAAACAAGCTGGACCAGCGCTGGTTTTCTCTACCGGGGTGGATGCCTTCAGAAAGCACCAGGATATCTGTGCTGATTTCTCTCATCTTACCTTCCTGCTGATCTTCATAGGCTATAACCAAACCCGATTCGCCTGGCTCAATTCGCAAGGGCTTGCAGTTATAATAATCTATATTTTCATCTTCCAGTTTAGTAAATGATAGATCGGTTAAAAATCCCGACTCCTGCATGTCAATGAAGAATATTCCTAATTTCATCTCAGGAAAATTATCTCGCAAAACTCGAGCCAACCTATAGTTGTAACCGCAGCAGACCCTGGAGCAATACTGAGCTTTTTCCCGAGGACTACGGGAGCCATTACACTGAATAAATAGAGCAGACTCGGGCTGAAACCCTAAACCTAAATCCAGACTCTTATCCTGGAGACTATCTTCTCTCCGAAAGAGCATCTCTTCAAATTCGCCAGCCCAGATTATCCGGTTGTCGGTAAAAATTTCTGGTGTACCTGTTTCCAGTTCCGACCAGCGGCGATAGCCGGTTGCGAGTAAAACTTTATCAAAATCAGAATAAGTTACTTCTTCTTCTGGTGTTTCGAAATAAAGTTCGTATTTACCCTCATCCTGATAAGCGTCAATCAACTGATGTCCTGTCCGTAAGTGAATACCAGCGTTATTACGGGCTCGGTTAAAAACTGTATCGACCAGACAAAGGTTACACCGGGTACAGATGTCGGTTGCTTTACAGCCAAATTCTTTAACCTGGCCCCCTATCTCTTCATCTTTCTCGAAAACAACCACTTCAAGTCCAGCTTCAGCCAATTCAACCGCTGCAGCTGCCCCGGCTATTCCACCTCCAATAACTCCTATTTTCATCATCTCATTTTCTCTCCTTTTATTTCGACAGATAATAAGCTCAGCTTAGTCCAGCTTGCCTGCCCGGGAAGCTTTCAAGTATCTCATACCGTGGGCATCTTCGTTGCTAATTACCTCTGCTGCCTTTATGAGTTTCATCATGTAATCGTCCAGGGGATCAATTATTGCCGAATCCATGCCCCGGCCGATCGCCATAACCATAAAGGCCTGATTTAAGAGAGGACGATGGGGAAGGCCGTAAGAAATATTACTCAAGCCGCAGGTTATATGGACTTCGCTGCTCATATCTCTAATATCCTGAACTGCATCCAACACCTTGCAGCCTAATTCTCCGTCTACACTGATCGGCTGAATGATAGGATCTAAAAATATTCGCTCAGCGGGCACGCCGTCACCGATCAATTTATTCATCAATTTGTCAGCTAGCTCTACCCGATCTTCACGCCCTTTGGGCATGCCTTCATCGCTCATGCAGAGCGCAATAACACTGGCATCGTATTCCTGAACGATAGGCAGGACCTTATCGTATCTTTCCTTCTCCAGGGTAATGGAATTGATCAAAGGCACCCCCTGATGTTTCTCTGCGGCCTGCTCCAGAGCTTTTTCGTTAGGACTATCTAAAGACAGGGGCTTTTCCAATACTTCCTGAGCTACTTCAACTAACCAGAGGAGATGTTCGATCTCGTCCCACACGAAGGCCCCGGCGTTAACGTCGATAAACTCTGCGCCTGCTTCTTCCTGTTTTTTAGCAATCTCCTGGATGTATTCTTTATCTCTATCTTCGATCTTCTCTTTAATTACATCGCGAGTCGAGTTGATTAATTCTCCAATAATGATCATTTTTATTCCTCCCTAAACTTGGGTTATTGTTTAAACTAGATCAGTCCTGAGTATGATTCTTCCTGGTTCAAAAAAAGCTAATTTGTCATCTTTTTCCCCTTTGATCAACTTCTCTAATAAATCCGGGTTGCCGTCGATCTCTTCATATTCCAGGTTAACGAAATCCGCTGCCTTTCTGGCATATTCTCTATATTCATCTAAACCTTCAACCCAGGTGTTGATAAATACCAGGCGAGTGTAGTTTTGGTATTCCATCGCTATAGCCTCCTGAGCAAATTCTGCCCCCACCCGCTCAGTGTAATCATCCAGTTGACTCAAGGGATCACCGCCAAACTCTATCCAACCCCGGGATAAATAAATGGTACCTGGGCTGCTGCAGAATTCCCGGTTATAGATAGATGCCGATCCCAACAGGATCGTTATACAATCGTGCATTCTCGGGATGATCAAGGTAGCTTCTTCAGCGTGCAGGCCGGATGTACCATGAGAGCAGAGCCCATAACCCAGCCTTATTTTCCTATAACCTGCTGCTTCGCTCCTATCGATGGTCTCCTGCAGTTCCTGGTTAAGTTTATTCGGAACGCGGTGCAGACCGTACTCCAAAAATTCCATTTCCATATCAGGTTTTAACGCTTCTATCTCTCTTCTTATTGTTGAACAGGCAATTATCTTATCCATTATTTCTCCACCTTTATTACCACGGCTTTCCTATCGCTGCAATATCTAATATTGTTTCGATGAAAATACTATCTTCCGGCCTACCTCCAGCAAATTTACCATATTTATCTTCTCGCTCCACCATAACCTCTACTTCTTTAGCTCGAGATTTATCCGCCTGCTTAATCACGTACTCCCGCCCCATCTTTTCTCCTATTCTAATAGCCTCCTCTAATTTTTTATAACCGAGGCGTTTTTCCGGAGTATAAACGGCGTAACCGGCTCCGACCTCATCTGGCTTGATGGTTATTCTAACCTGCTCCACTATCTTACCCATAACTGTACCCACTGCATTAGCCACTTCAGCCCACTCAGGCAGATACAGATCTGCAGGTAAACGTTCTACCATTCCAGGAAAATAAGCGCGGGCAGGAGCGCCCACCCCGATTAAAGGCACCTGCAGACTGGCCTGATAATTAATTATACTGGTATCTGTCTGCCTATCTAACCTGGTTTCTTCGGCCAAATCAGCTTTAAGCAGTTTCCTTAAGAAATAATTTGTATCTTTACTCTGAAAGTTCAACTCATATCCGTCGTCTCTAACGGCTGATTCAAGAATGAGCGAACCTAACTTAACCTCGATCTCTTCTTTAATTTTAGCAACCAACTCTTCTGAAGTAATACCGGCTCGTTTCGCCGTTATCTCAACTCCAAGCCGGGCAGCCTCTACGTTCCAATCGCAATACTCTCCCCGCCAGTGCAGCATATCAGTTGGAGTTAATCCGGCCCGATGCAAACATCCAGTCTTAACCAGCTGTTTCCAGGGGATAACTTCTGGATCAATATCTAAAATAGCGCCCAGTTCTTTAATAGTGTGGGGAGTTTCTTTGATAGCCTCCATCACTTGTTTTTGCATGGGAGACATTTTAAATTTTACTGGTTCCTTAATGTAAATCAACGCGGATACTGGTTGGTGATTCAGGGGGAAATATTCTTCAGTTTTAATCTGGCTGAGTTCTGAAATGAGATGGGGATAAACTTCTGCCGCCCAGGCCAGAGGGAAAATCCTTTCTGGACCTATCTCCATCTGCCCGGCTTTATCAATCCTAATCTGGCTGTCTCCCCCCAGACCGATTGTGGTAATCTCTGCAGCTTTTACCCGGGTCAGCCAGCCTCCAACCCGTGCCCCAACCTCACTTAGCCGGGGCCTACCATCTCTAAGCAGGGCTAAATCGGTGGTAGTACCGCCGATATCTATGATCAAACCATCATCGATACCAGCTAAATGCCGGGCTCCAATCGCGCTGGCTGCCGGGCCGGACAAAGAAGTCTCTACCGGCCGCTTCCGAGCCTCGTCTTCGCTGATCAGACTGCCGTCACCTTTAACTACCATCAACGGAGCTATAATCTCGTATTCTTCCATCTTTGCACTAACGTTATCGATTAAATCTGTAATTAAAGGGAGAAGCCGGGCATTAAACACAGCTGTTACCGCTCTTTCGTGAAAACCTAATTCAGAGCTCAACTGATGGGCCTGCACCACAGGGTAACCGGTTGTTTCTCGGATTATCCTGGCTGCCTCTTGTTCCTGCACAGGATTTCTCACACTCAGGTAACCACATACGGCAAAGGCGTCAACCTTAGCAGCCATTTCTCGAGCTGCTTTTTCGATTTCATCAGGATTTATCTCCCGTTTGATCTTGCCTTTGATGGTGCAGCCGCCAGCCAGAGTAGTATAATGATCAGTAGGCAGCTTTTGATCAGGCTCGAAGCCTAATAATATGGCCCCTACTTCTGCTCCCTGTCCTTCTACAATAGCGTTAGTTGCCAGGGTTGTAGAAAGAGAAACCAGCTTAATGCTCTGGCGTTCAACTTCTGTGGACTTCAGCAGCTGCTCCAGGCAATTTTCTATAGCTATAGCTAAATCATCCCGGGTGGTAACCTGCTTGGTTGAGATTATAATCTCCTCAGTGTTCAAATCAATTACTACGCCATCTGTAAATGTACCTCCTGTGTCAATGCCCAGGGCCAGATCCGCCATGATTATTCCTCCCCATCTTTTATAACTTTGCTTCTGCCTCCTGCACTATCCGATCAAGTTCTTTAACTACGTCGTCAGGTAATGGTTCTGGTTGATGGTTTTCTAAAATATCCTTTACCTTCTCGTTACTTCTTTCGAAGAGAGTCTTCTCTCCATCCTGTTCCCAGTTATCGTAAAACTCTCTTTTAAAGAGGTCTGGATACCAGGTTTCCTTCTTGAAATGCTCCATGGTGTGATCTTCACCGAGGAAATGACCGCCAGGTCCCACCTTATCGATAACATCTAAGCCTAAGGTTTCGTCGTTAACGTTGATGCCTTCGACGATCCTCCGGGCAAAGCCGATGAGATCATCCGAAATCACCAAATTCTCCAGGGAGGCACAATTGCCGTGCTCGATGTAACCCACGTCGTGATTTAAGTTGGCCCCGGATTGAGCTGTGATTAAGATAGAAAGAGCATCTTCAATGGCAGCCTGCTCGTCTACTACTTTAGAATCTGTACAGCCGCACGTTCCGAACATCGGAATGTCCAAATAATTAGAAACGTCGGCCAGAGCAGCCTGCATGAGGTGGAACTCAGGAGCACCGTAGGCAAAAATGGTGGTGCTCATATCCATGATAGTAAAGACCCCACCCATAATAAATGGATTACCGGCATTAACCTGCTGGTTTAAAACCAGGCCGCTCAAACTCTCGGCCAGTCCAGTAGCCATAGCACCGGCCATCGTTGCCGGGACTGTACCTCCAGCCATGATGCAGGGTGTATAAACCACCGGCAGTGATTTTTTTCCAGCCAGGACTAATTTCTGGGCCGCATCTTCGGCATGCTGCAGCGGAGAAATCGGTTCAGCATACAGGGTCATGAAAGGGTTGTCCCGCAGTTCTTGTTCTCCTCCTACTATAACTTCGCACATCTTAATGATATCCCCATAACCAGCAGCATCATTAGCCGTGATGACTATCGGTTTGGAAGTATTTAAAACCATGGCCTGAAACTGATGACGGTCGTATACCAGCTGAGGTACGTCCTGGACAATACCCAGCGACATAACGAAATCCATATTATCCAGAGCATCGATAGTTTTAGTTGCC
>JBNJDR010000012.1:0-47549 GCA_051745085.1 Bacillota bacterium
CTCTTAACTGATTTGCTAACTCAACCACAACTGGTACATCTAATCCTGACTCTTTAATAAGGCTAATATCTTGAAAAACATTTATAGGCTTATTTATAGCTTCTATCTTTCCATCTTTCATTACTGCAACTCTATCAGAGAATATAGTTTCTTCCATAAAGTGGGTGATTAAGATAACTGTAATACCTTTTTTTTCATTTAAAAATCTTATAGTATCAAGTACTTCCTTCCGACCCATAGGGTCAAGCATAGCCGTAGGTTCGTCTAAGACAATACATTCCGGCAACATAGCAATAATACCAGCAATTGCTATCCTTTGCTTTTGTCCTCCAGATAATTTATGAGGAGGGTGACTCTGATAACCTTCCATCCCCACCATCTTTAAGGAATCATCAACACGCTTTCTAATCTGTTTTGATGGTAATGCTAAGTTTTCTGGACCAAAAGCTACATCATCTTCAACCGTGGTTGCAACTAGTTGGTTATCCGGATTCTGAAATACCATGCCTACTTTTTGTCTTATTGCCCAAGTATATTCAGGATTTCTGGTATCCATTCCCTTTACTATAACTTCACCTTGAGTTGGTACTAATAATACATTTAAAAGCTTAGCCAAAGTAGATTTTCCTGAACCATTTGAGCCTATAATAGATATAAACTCTCCTTTTTCAATAGACAAGTCGACGCCAGAAAGAGCTTTGCTTTCTTGGTCTCTATACATATATTCTACATTATTTATATCAATTAGGCCCATCATTACACCCACTTAAAATTCAAACCATTTTATTCAACCAATTCTAATAATGCTCTTTCAGAAGCATCTCCTCGTCTAGGATACATTTTAATAACTCTAGTGTAACCGCCAGGTCTATCAGAAAACCGAGGAGCTATTTCATCAAACAACTTAGTTATAACCTCTTTATCTTTAAGCTTACCGGCAACTTTTCTTCTAGCCTGTAAGTCATTTTTCCGAGCAGTTGTAATCAACTTTTCTGCCTGCGGTTGCAGATCTTTGGCTTTAGCTAAACTAGTTTCAATTCGTTCATGCCTGAAAAAATCTGTTAGCAAATTACGAAACATTGCTTTTCTATGAGCACTAGTCTTACCGAATTTCCGTCTAGGCATAATCAACACCACCTTTATTAGTCATTATTGTTTGCCAATGATAAATCTATCTCATCTAATTTATCTTTAATTTCTTGAAGTGATTTCTTTCCGAGATTCCTTACCTTCATTAAGTCATCTTCTGATTTACTAACTAACTCACCAACAGTATTAATACCAGCTCTTTTTAAGCAATTAGACGATCTTACTGAAAGCTCTAGCTCTTCAACAGTGGTTTCATATATTTGATTCTGTTCTTCTTCTTCTGTTTCAACCATAATTTCAACATTTTCAAGATCTTCATCAAGATCAAGAAATAATTCCAGATGTTCAATCATAATTCTTGCAGCTAAACTAATTGATTCTTCTGGTGATAAACTGCCATTTGTATTAACATCTAAAATCAGCCTATCATAGTCAGTGACCTGACCAACTCTTGTATCTTCCACCTTGAAGTTAGCTCTAACTATTGGGCTAAATGAAGAATCCATTGGAATTAAACCGATAACATTTTCAAAGTGTTCTTTGTTTTCCTCCGATGTAACATATCCTCTACCTTTTTCTACAGTACATTCTAATTGAAGACTGCCTTCAGGAGCTAATGTAGCTATTTTGTGATCTTTATTGATTATTTCTACATCTCCTGATACCGCAAAATCATCTGCCGTAACATCTGTTTTATCGGAAACGTCTAATCTTATTGTTTCAACATCTTCACCTTTATACTTTAATACAACTCCTTTGAGATTAAGAATTATATCGGTGACATCTTCTACTACTCCTGGAATAGAAGTGTATTCATGCTTAGCCCCTTCTATTTTAACGGAAGTAATTGCTGCTCCTGGTAGGGAAGACAATAAAATTCTCCGTAAGGAATTACCCAAAGTAATTCCATAACCTCTCTCTAACGGACTGACTTCAAAGCTACCAAAATTATTATTGCTCTCAATTTTTTCAATTTTAGGTTTCTCTATTTCAATCATTAAAAATATACATCCTCCCCTCAATCTTTGCTCGTCTAGGAATTAACTTAGAGAGAATAATACTCGACTATTAACTGTTCATTTATTGGCTGATCTATATCATCTCTCTCAGGCAATCTAATAACTGTCCCTTCAGCTTTTTCCATATTTATACTCAACCAATCAGGAGCAGTATAATCAGAATTTATCTCTAAAACATCTTTAATAAAGTTCTTTTTGCGGCTAGCATCCTTAATGCTGATGGTATCCCCTTCTTTTATCTTGTAAGAAGGAATATTAACTCGACTATCATTTACATAGACATGGCCATGTAAAACTAGTTGTCTGGCTTGATTCCTGGAAGTCGCAAAACCCATTCTAAAAACAGTATTATCTAAACGAGTTTCTAGTAACTGTAAGAAATTATCTCCAGTTACCCCTTTCTTTCGCGCTGCTATTGAGAATGTTCGACCAAACTGATCTTCCATCATTCCATACATTCTTCTTACTTTTTGCTTTTCTCTTAACTGATTACCATATTCTGATTGCTTTCTTCGACCTTGACCCTGCTCCCCGGGAGCATATGGTCTTCTTTCAAAAGCACATTTATCTGAATAACATCTTTCTCCCTTTAAATATAACTTAAGTCCTTCACGACGACAATGCTTACATTTTGCTTCTGTATATCTTGCCATTAAATTATTTGCACCTCCTATTATTTTACTTAAACTCTTCTCCGTTTTGGTGGACGACAACCATTATGTGGAATCGGAGTTATATCTTTAATTAAAGTTACCTCAATGCCTGCTGCCTGTAAAGCTCTAATAGCAGATTCTCTTCCAGAACCCGGACCTTTAACAAATATTTGAAGTTCCTTTAAACCCATTTCTTTAACTTCATCAGCTGCATTTTCAGCAGCAATTTGAGCAGCAAAAGGCGTACTTTTTCTTGAACCCTTATAACCAGCTTTACCTGCACTTGACCAGGCAACAACATTACCTTCCATATCTGTAATACTTATAATTGTATTATTAAATGTTGAACGGATATAGGCCTGCCCTTTCTCAAGAAAGCGCTTATTTTTCTTTTTTCTTCTTTTATCTCTCTTTTTTGATTTTGCCATCTAAAAAGTTCCCCTCCTTAAACAATAAATTTATTATTTACCAGTAGTCTTTTTCGGCCCTTTGCGAGTACGCGCATTTGTTCTTGTTCTTTGACCACGTACTGGTAGTCCTCTTCTATGACGAAGGCCTCTATAAGAGCCAATATCTTTTAGTCTTTTAATATCTGCTCGTCTTTCTCTTCTAAGCTCACCTTCAACTGCATAATTATCAATTTCACTCCTAAGCCGGGCTATCTCTGCTTCTGTAAGATCTTTCACTCTAGTATCCGGATCAATGCCGGCTGCATCTAAAATTTCATTTGACCTGGAACGACCAATCCCGAAAATATAGGTTAGCCCTATCTCAACTCGTTTATTTTTTGGTAAATCGACACCTTCAATTCTTGCCATTTTTTACACCTCCAAATCTTATTATCCCTGACGCTGTTTATGCTTTGGATTTTCACATATAACCATAACTTTATTATTTCTCCGAATTACTTTGCATTTATCACAAATAGGTTTAACAGATGGTCTAACTTTCATCATCAAGCACCCCCATATAAATCTTTAATATTCAATTAAGCTTTATGTCTATAGGTTATTCTACCTCTGGATAAGTCATAAGGCGATAATTCAACTGTTACTTTATCCCCGGGTAAAATTCTAATATAATTCATCCTCATTTTACCAGAAACATGAGCAAGAACTTTATGTCCGTTTTCTAACTCTACTCTAAACATAGCATTGGGTAAAGGTTCTACTACTGTTCCTTGAACTTCAATTGGCTCTTCTTTTGCCATAATTAATTAGATACCTCCTCCTGGTTAGCTATATACTTTAAAAACGCACGCAAATCAGAGTTCCGTACCCTCTCATTATTCGAAAATCTCGTTATCAAATCATTATTCGGAATTTCTAATTGTTTTACATGTTTAAAATTTTTCTTTTTAGGATCATCTATAGGATGCTTCTTTCCATCTGATAATCTCAAAAAATTATCCTTTTCATTATGAGCTATAACAATATATAATTTGCCTTTATCTCTCCCGGCCAATGATATAACTAATCTTCCAGGCTTGATTATATCTGTCATAATTGCTATAACTCCTTAAACATCTTTTTTGTGGCTACCCTATATTATACCATAATATAATCTTTTATAAAAGCCAACTTAAATACGGCTTAAAATCCTTGGTCCATCTTTAGTTATTGCTATACTATCTTCCCAATGAGCAGAAAGACTATTATCTTGTGTAACTACTGTCCAGCCATCTTTTTTAGTTTTCACCTTATAATCTCCAACGTTAACCATTGGTTCAATGGCAAAGGTCATCCCTTCTTTTAAACGTGGACCACGCCCAGGAGGGCCAAAATTTGGTATTTGAGGATCCTCATGCATATCTCTACCAATACCATGCCCAACATAATCTCTTACAACAGAAAACCCATATTTTTCAACATAAGTTTGAATTGTATTAGAGATATCTGTTAATCTATTGCCGATAAAAGCCATTTCAATTCCTTGATTTAATGATTCCCGGGTCACTTCTATGAGAGACCGCGCTTCAGAACTTATTTTACCTACCCCGAATGTTCTGGCAGCATCACCATGAAAACCATCATAATATACACCAATATCTATACTGATTATCATGCCTTCTAGTAACTTCCTGTTTTTATCAGGAATTCCATGTACAACTTCATCATCAATTGATAGACAAACGGAAGCAGGGTATCCTCTATATCCTTTGAAAGAAGGTTTACCCCCACGTTTATTGATAAATTCTTCAGCGAGTCTATCCAAATCATACGTAGTAATTCCAGGTGTTATTTTTTCATATAAATACTGATGGGCTTCAGCTACAATTTTATTAGCTTTTTCCATTATATTTATTTCCCGCTTAGACTTGCGAACTATCATTCAACTTTCTCCTTAAGGACAGACTTAATTTCTTCATAAACCTCATTAATAGACTTATTCGCATGAATTTTAGTTAATAAATTGCGTTCTGTATAATAATCAATAAGTTTTTTTGTTTTTTCTTTATTAACTGCTATCCTCCGCTGCACAGTTTCTTCATTGTCATCATCCCGCTGAATGAGATTTCCACCGCACTTATCACATACTCCTTCTTCCTTAGGGGGATTAAAATCTACATGATAAGTAGCTCCACAATCTTCACAGATTCTTCTGCCTGTCAGCCTGCGAATCAATTCTTCTTCTTCTACGTGTATATACAATACCAAATCCAGGCTAGTATTAAGGGACTCCAGGGCTTTGTCCAAAGCTTCTGCTTGATCTAAAGTGCGAGGATAACCGTCTAAAATAAAACCATTAGAACAATCTTCTTTTTTTAATCTTTCTTTCACTATGCCATTGGTTATATTATCAGGTACTAATTCACCTGCATCTATATATTCCTTAGCCTTAACACCTAGATCAGTCTTATTTTTAATTGCTTCTCTAAAAATATCCCCTGTTGATATATGTGGGATTCCGTAATTTTTAGATAACTTTTTCGCTTGAGTACCTTTCCCTGCTCCAGGAAGTCCTAAAAAGACAAGATTCATTTCTAACCTCCTTTACTCCATAAACCCATCATAATGGCGCATTAATAAATGAGACTCGATTTGCTGCATGGTTTGTAAAGCTACACCGATCATAATCAATAATGAAGTACCACCAAATGCTATGTCTACTCCTGTCAATGGTCTCATTGCAAAAGGTAAAAGAGCGACGGCGGTTAAAAATAACGCCCCAACAAGAGTAACTCTCACTAATATTTTATCAAGATATTTGACGGTAGCTCTTCCTGGCCTGATCCCAGGAATAAAACCTCCGTGTTTTTTCATGTTATCTGCAACCTCTTCCGGATTAAATGTGATCGCAGTATAAAAATACGTGAAAAACATAGTTAAAAGACCATAAAGAACAATATATAATGTTGAACCTGGTCTAATTAAAGTTGCCATGCTTTCTGCCCATCCAAAAGGTAGTATCTGGGCAATAACTCCAGGGAACAATAATACTGAAGAAGCAAAAATAACTGGTAACACACCTGCCTGATTAACTTTCATTGGTATATGAGTACTTTTACCACCATATACTTTTCTTCCAACAATCCTTTTTGAATACTGAACAGGAATTCTTCTTTCACCCTGCTGTACAAATATGATCCCTGCTACAATTATTATAGCCAATACTACAAAAAGAAGTAGATTGAAAACTGTTATAGAACCAGCTCTAAACAGTGACCAAGTTTCCACTATATCGCCAGGAAAACGAGCTATGATAGAAGTGAATATTAAAATAGAAATACCATTGCCGATTCCATATTCATTAACTTGTTCGCCAAGCCACATCAAAAAAGTAGTACCTGCAGTTAAACTAATAACTATGACTATAAGATCAAAAGCAGAGGGATCTGGAACCGCTCCAAATTGTCTAATATAAGTAGTAATACCAAAGCCTTGAATTAAAGCTAGAACTACTGTGAGGTATCTAGTATATTGAGCAATTTTTTTGCGCCCTTCTCGCCCTTCTCTAGCAAGTTCTTCTAACTTTGGGATGACAACCTGTAATAATTGCAAAATAATAGAGGCGGTAATATATGGAGTAATACTCATAGCAAAGATAGAAAAATTACTTAGAGCTCCTCCAGCAAATAAATCTAGAAAATCAAATACTCCTCCTACCCCTCCAGCAAATAGCATTTCTCTAACAATACTAATATCAACACCTGGAACAGGTATATGAGCACCTATTCTATATACTACCATAACTCCTAACACAAAAAGAACTTTATTCCTCAATTCCTTTACTCTAAAGACATTACCTAATGCTTTAAGCAATTCATATCACCTCAGTCTTCCCACCGGCGGCTTCAATCTTATTTTTAGCAGAGTCAGTAAATGCAGAAGCTTTAACATTAATATTCACTTCTAATTCGCCGTCTCCTAAAATTTTAAGGCCGTCATCAGCTATATTATTAATAATACCTTTTTCTAATAACAACTCTGGAGTAACATCCGTTCCATCTTCTAATTGATTTAGCTTATACACATTCAAAATGGTATATTTTTTCTTAGTCTTATTATTAAATCCTCTTTTAGGTAGTTTTCTAAATAGAGGTGTTTGTCCACCCTCAAAAGTAGGTCTTACGCTACCTCCTGAACGACTATTTTGACCATTGGCTCCTCTGCCACTGGTGTAACCACGACCAGAGCCGATACCTCTCCCTACTCTTTTGCGATCTTTCTTAGAACCCTTACTAGGCTTAATATCATGTAATTTCATATACCAGCACCTCCTTATCAACTTAAACTAATTTGTTTAACCTAGAATTTCTTCTTCTGTTTTTCCTCTTAATCTAGCTACATCTTCGACTTTCTTAAGCCTGTTCAGGCCATTTAAGGTGGCTTTAACCATATTTATTGGATTAGAAGTCCCCAGAGATTTGGTTAGAATATCTGAAATACCAGCAAGTTCAACGACAGCTCTAACCGGTCCGCCGGCAATAACACCTGTACCTGGAGCAGCTGGCTTTAATAATACATTACCTGCACCAAACTCTCCGATTATCTGATGTGGAATAGTATTTTGAACCAAAGGAACTTCTATTAAGCTTTTCTTAGCGTCATCTATGCCTTTTCTGATAGCTTCAGGCACTTCATTGGCCTTACCATAACCAACGCCTACATGACCTTCTTCATCACCCACAATAACTAAAGCAGTAAAACTAAATCTTCTACCACCTTTTACAACCTTAGATACCCTATTAATATCTACTACTCTTTCTTCAAGGTTTAGTTTATTAGGATCTATATGTTGCTTCTTCATTAATTCGCCTCCTTCGCTTTAAAACTTTAATCCAGCTTCTCTAGCAGCATCTGCTAGGGCTTTAACTCTACCGTGATATTTATTACCTGCCCGATCAAGAACTACAGTATTAATATTTTCTTCCAGAGCTCTTTCTGCTACTAATTTTCCAACCATTTTTGCTGCTTCTTTGTTACCGCCATTATTAATATCCTCTTTAATTGATGGATCTAAAGTTGAAGCAGAAACAAGGGTTATTTCTCTGAAATCATCAATTATTTGAACATGTATATTTTTCAAACTCCTACTTACTGCCATCCTTGGTCTTTCGGGTGTGCCAGTAACTTTATTTCTCAATCTCAAATGTCTACGTTTTCGTGCTGCTCTTTTATCCAATTTTTTCATACAAGTTCACTCCTTTCTTCAACAACTAGAAGAACTGAAGTTTATCCAGTCTTGCCTTCTTTCCTTCTAATTCTTTCATCAATATATTTAATACCTTTACCTTTATAAGGCTCAGGTTCTCTTAATGATCTAATTTGAGCCGCAACATTACCTACCTGCTGCTTATCGATACCAGAAACAGTAATCTTATTCTTTTCAACATTAAACTCAATATTCTCAGGGGGATCTACTTGTACTGGATGAGAATACCCTACTTCAATCTTCAATGAATTACCTTGAAGTGCAGCACTATAACCTACCCCTACAAGCTCTAATTGTTTTTTATACCCTTCCACAACCCCTGTTACCATTCCTTCTATAAGACTACGAGTCATACCATGAAGAGCTCTATCATCTTTAGAGTCTCCAGTCCTGGAAACAGTTATTGCTTCATCGTTTATATCTAGCTCTATTGCATTATGAACCTCTCTAGTTAATTCACCTTTAGGTCCTTTTATTGTCAAATTACTACCATCATATTTTACATCTACATTATCAGGTAGCTCTACAGGTAATTTACCTATACGGGACATCTCATACACCTCCTCATTTTATGTTTACCAAACGTAACAGAGAACTTCTCCACCTAAACCTTTATTACGAGCTTGTTTATCAGACAATACTCCATGAGATGTAGAAAGAACAGCCATTCCTAAACCACCTAAAACAGTTGGAATTTCATCTTTTTTAACATATACCCGTAATCCAGGTTTACTAATTCTCTTAATACCCGTAATTACTTTTTCATCATCCTGGCCATATTTCAGATAAACTCTAATATCATTTTGAGGATGTCTTTCTATTAACTTAACATCCCTTATAAAACCTTCTTCTTTTAAAATTTCTGCAATTCCTGTTTTTATATTAGAAGCAGGGATATTCACAGTATCTTTACCTGCATTATTAGCATTTCTAATTCTAGTTAACATATCCGCTATTGGATCTGTATTCACAGAGAAAACCTCCTTTCTTTTACCAGCTTGCTTTTTTAACTCCTGGAATTTCTCCTTTATGAGCTAATTCTCTAAAACATATCCGACATAAGTCAAATTTTCTCATATATGCTCTGGATCTTCCACATCTACTACACCTTGTATTTTTTCTAGTAGAATATTTCGGTTCCTTTTTTGCCTTCTCAATTAATGCTTTTCGGGCCACTTATTATCCCTCCTTATGAATCCATAAGAATATATTTTCTTACTTTTTAAACGGCATACCCATTCTACTTAATAATTCATGTGCTTCTTCATCGGTTTCTGCAGTAGTAACAATAGTAATTTGCAAACCATGAACTACATCTACATTATCAATATTTATTTCAGGAAATACAGTATGATTATCTATTCCAAGACTATAATTGCCTCGACCATCAAAAGAGTTTGCAGATATACCTCTAAAATCTCTGATCCGAGGAAGTGTAATGTTAATCAATTTATATAAAAACTCATACATTAATTTGCCTCGTAATGTAACTTTTAAACCAACCGGCATGCCTTCTCTAACCTTAAAATTAGCGATTGCTTTTTTTGCTCTAGTTACTGTGGGTTGCTGACCTGTAATCCTGGCAATTTCATCAACAACAGTATCCAAAAGTTTTGGATCTTCTTTAGCATCACCTAAGCCAACATTAACAATAATTTTCTCCAGCTTAGGAGCCTGCATTATATTATCATAATCGAATGATTCCATTAGAGCTGGTCTAATTTCTTCACGATATTGATTAGCTAATACTGTCATCTATGCTAAACCTCCTTTCTAATCTATTACTTATTTACACATCCACTACTTCTTCACATTTTTTACAATAGCGAACTTTTTCATCGTTATCAATTCTTCTATAACCAATGCGACTTTTTTCATCACATCTAGGGCAAACCACCATAACATTAGAAACATGTATTGGTGCTTCATTTTCAATAATACCACCCTGAGGGTTATCCTGGGTTGGTCTCATATGTCTATGAACTATATTAACCCCTTCGACTACAACTCTATCTTTTTTTCTATCAACGCTCAATACCTCTCCACGCTTACCTTTATCTTTGCCAGAGATTACCTCTACTTGATCACCTTTTTTTACTTTCACTTAGTACCCCTCCTTTACCTATAATACTTCCGGCGCTAGGGATACAATCTTCATATGGTTCTTGTCTCGTAGTTCCCTAGTTACTGGCCCAAAAATTCTTGTACCTTTGGGGTTATCAAGATTATCAATTATAACAGCTGCATTTTCATCAAACTTAATGTAAGAGCCGTCTGGTCTTTTAGTTGCCTTTTTAGTTCTAACAACCAAGGCAGTAACTACTTCACCTTTTTTAACCATACCGTCAGGTATCGCTTCTTTAACACTACAAATAATTTTTTCGCCTACGCCTGCATATTTTTTCTTGCTTCCACCTGGAACCTTTATACAAAGTAATTCCCGAGCCCCAGAATTATCTGCAACCCTTAGGCGAGTTTCTGATTGGATCATCTAAACCACCCCTCTATTACCATGTTATTTTACTTGGCTTTTTCTAAAATTTCAGCTACCCGCCATCTTTTTGTTTTACTTAATGGACGAGTTTCAATAATTTTAACCTTATCGCCTTCGTTACATTCGTTATTTTCATCATGAGCTTTATATTTTTTTGAACGCTTAATTACTCTTTTATAGAGTGGATGTTGAGTTCTCCGTTCAATTGAAACAGTTACTGTTTTATCCATCTTATTACTCATAACAAAACCTATTCTTTCTTTCCGCTCATTTCTTGTTTCCATTGTAAACCTCCTTCCAGCTAACCTAAGCTTCTTGCTTTATGCCAAGTTCACGTTCTCGTTGTATTGTTTTAATCCTGGCAATTGATTTTTTAACTTGTTTAATTCTCATTGGATTATCCAATTGAGCTGTTGCATGCTGAAAACGAAGATTAAATAATTCTTCTTTGAATTCATCTAACTTATTATTTAATTCTAAATCAGTTAAATCTCTTAATTCATCAACTCTCATTAGACTCACCACCATCTCTGGCAACAAATTTAGTTTTAATTGGTAATTTATGAGCTGCAAGCCTCATCGCTTCCCGGGCTAAATCTTCATCAATACCGGCAAGCTCAAACATAATTCTACCAGGTTTGACTACCGCCACCCAATTTTCTACAGCACCTTTTCCACTTCCCATTCTTGTTTCAGCAGGTTTTGCGGTAACCGGCTTATCGGGAAATATTTTTACCCAAACTTTTCCGCCTCTTTTTATATGCCTTGTTAAGGCAATCCGGGCAGCTTCAATCTGTCTATTTGTTATCCAGGCAGGCTCTAGAGCTTGTAATCCATATTCTCCAAAGGTAACTTGCGTTCCCCTCTGGGCTTTACCCTTCATCCGCCCTCTGTGTTGTTTACGATGTTTTACTCTTTTTGGGATAAGCATACTGCTGCCTCCTTTCTACAATAATCCTTAATTTTCTTTTACTTCAGGAAGAATTTCTCCTTTGTTTATCCAAACCTTCACACCAATAGTTCCATAAGTTGTCTTGGATTCAGCGAATCCATAATCTATATCAGCTCTCAAGGTATGAAGAGGAACACTTCCTTCACTATAGCCTTCTCTCCTTGCCATTTCGGCTCCACCTAAACGACCACTACTTTGTACTTTGAATCCTTCAGCACCTAATCTCATAGCTCTATTCATAGCTTGTTTCATAGCTCTTCTAAATGAAACTCTTTTCAATAATTGAGCAGCTATATTTTCAGCTACTAATTGAGCATCCATATCTGGATTATCTACTTCAACTACATTTATTTGCACATTTTTACCAGTCATATTCTCAATATCTTGCCTTAATGCATCTACTTCTGAACCGCCTCTACCAATTACCATCCCTGGCCTGGCGGTATGAATGTCTACTTTCAATCTTTTTGCAGCACGTTCAATTACTATTCTTGAAATACCAGAATCAAACATTTTCTCTTTAATATGTTTTCTAACAGCGATATCCTCATGAAGAAGTTCTGAATAATTATTTCTATCTGCATACCATTTAGCATCCCAATCTTTAATTACACCAACTCTTAATCCGTGGGGATTTACTTTTTGACCCAAAATTATCCCTCCTTTTTCTCACTTAAGATTATTGTTATATGACTCGTTCTTTTTCTAATCATTGATGCCTGGCCCATTGCTCTAGGACGAAATCGTTTCATCGTTGGACCTTCATCAACATAAGCTTCGGATATATACAAATCATCTACAATCATATCATGATTGTTTTCCGCGTTGGCAATTGCTGAATTAATTACTTTTTCAATAATGCCTGAAGCTTTTTTCGGGGTGTTCTTCATAATTGCTATACCATCCCCTACATCTTTACCTCTGACCAGGTCAATAACCTGTCTAGCTTTGCGCGGAGATATTCTTACATGTTTGGCAACTGCTTTAGCCTCCATCTTAATCCCCCCTCATCAAAACAAATCTCTCACTCTTCTTTATTTTAAGGCTGTCGATCTTTCTGTGTGACGGCTATGAGATCTGAAAATTCTTGTAGGAGCAAACTCTCCTAGCTTATGACCCACCATCTCCTCAGAAATGTAAATCGGAACATGTTTTCTTCCATCATGAACAGCAATAGTATGACCGACCATTTCAGGAAAAACTGTTGAACTTCTTGACCATGTCTTTACAACTTTCTTCTGTCCAGACTCATTCATCTCATCAATTCTATCTAACAATTTATCTTCAACAAATGGTCCTTTTTTTAATGATCTACTCAAGATTAAATCCCCCTTTCCGCTTTAGCGTTTTTTTGCCTTGCGGGATTTAATAATCAATCTATCTGATTTTTTAGGTTTTCTAGTCTTCTTACCCATAGTTTTCTGTCCCCAAGGTGTAACTGGATGACGACCTGCAGGTGATTTACCTTCACCACCACCGTGAGGGTGATCATGAGGATTCATTACAACACCTCTCACTTTAGGTCTTTTACCCTTCCAGCGTGATCTACCGGCTTTCCCAACAACTACATTTTCATGTTCAATATTACCGACTTGTCCTATAGTAGCTTTACATTCTTTTCTGATCAACCTTACTTCTCCTGAAGGCATTTTAATATGACAGTAATTGCCTTCCTTGGCTAAAATCTGAGCCATTACACCAGCAGACCTAGCTATCTGTCCGCCTTTACCAGGCTGCATCTCAATGTTATGAACAATTGTACCCACAGGAATATTAGTTAGTTTTAAAGCATTCCCTGGCTTAATATCTGAATCAGGTCCAGTTTCTAATACATCACCCACTTGAACTTTATTAGGAGCAAGAATATACCTCTTCTCTCCATCGTAATATGTTAATAGTGCAATCCGGGCTGATCTATTAGGGTCGTATTCAATACTTGAAACCTTAGCGGGTACGCCTTCTTTATTTCTCTTGAAATCAATGATTCTATATTTTCTTTTGTGGCCTCCACCCCTGCGCCGAGAAGTTATCCTTCCATGCGCATTTCTACCGCCTGTTTTTTTAATCGGAGCTAGCAAACTTTTTTCTGGTTCAGTTTTAGTTATCTCACTGAAGTCAGAAACAGTCATATATCTCCGGGAAGGGGTGGTAGGCTTAAACTTTTTAATAGCCATAATTAACCCTCCTTACATCTTATAGCATTATTACATGCCTTCAAAAATCTCTATACTATCACCTTCAGCAAGTTTTATTATAGCTTTTTTCCAGTCAGGACGCTTACCTTCAGTGAAACCAAGTCTCTTGGTTTTGCCTTTCATATTCATCGTATTAACCTTTTCTACTTTTACATTAAATACTTTTTCAATCGCTTTACGGATTTGAATTTTATTAGCATTCTTTGCTACCTTAAAGGTATAAGCATTATTTTGTTCCATCAAATCCATGGTTTTTTCTGAAATCAGAGGTGATATTATTACATCACGCAGATTTTCCATTTAAAAGCACCTCCTCAAGTCTACCTAAGGCATCTTCCGGTATAATAATTGCCTCGTTATCTAATAAATCATAAGCATTTATACCATCTATTACCATTGTTTTTGCATTTTCCAAATTGCGTATCGATAGATATGCATTTTTATCTTTTTCGGGTAAAATAATTAGCACCTTTTTATCTTTTAAATCAAGATTATTTAATAACTTTGCTGCTTCCTGAGTTTTAGGTTCAGCAAAGGACAGTTTTTCAATAACTTTGATTTCTCCTGCATTATATTTTGCAGAAAGTATCGATCTTAAGGCCAATTTCTTAGTCTTTTTATTTATTTTTTTCTTGTAACTTCTAGGTTTAGGACCAAAAGTAATTCCACCGCCTACCCATAGTGGCGAACGTATACTTCCGTGCCTTGCTCTACCAGTTCCTTTTTGTCTCCAGGGCTTTCTCCCGCCGCCTCTAACTTCACTTCTTCCTTTAGTAGAAGCATTGCCTTGTCTCTTAGCTGCAAGTTGAGCTGTTACAGCTTCATGAACCACATGTTCATTTATTTTGCCCTGAAATAAATCCTCATTAGCTGAGATTTCTTTAATCTGGTCACCATTAGAGTTTAATACTGCAAATTCTGGCATTCTATCATTCCTCCTTCCTAGCCTTTATAATTAATTTGTGCCTTCAATTGATACAATACCTTTGTTGGGGCCAGGAATAGAACCTTTAACAAGTATTACATTATCTTCAGGCATTATTTTGACCACTTGAAGATTTTTCATTTTAACTTGATCATGTCCCATCCTGCCAGGTAATTTTTGACCTTTAAACACTCTAGAGGCATCAGTTGCTCCAATTGAACCTGGAATCCTATATGCTCTTGAACCATGAGTTTTGGGACCCGTCGCATGATTATGCCTTTTAACATTACCAGCAAAACCTTTCCCTTTAGAAATACCGGTGATATTGACTCGATCACCCTCTGAAAATACATCGACTTCAAGAGTATCTCCTGGGTTTAAATCTTCTGTATTATTCTTAAATTCTTTCACATGTTTTCTAGGCTTTACCCCTAATTTTTCAAATATTCCTTTTTCAGGCTTATTTAATTTATTAGGTTTAACCTCACCATAAGCTAACTGAACAGCCGAATATCCGTCTTTTTCCTCTGTTTTAACCTGTGTTACAACACAAGGTCCGGCCTCTATTACTGTTGCTGGTATCGACTCGCCATTTTCAGAAAATATCTGAGTCATACCTAGTTTTTTGCCAATCAAACTTTTAGCCATTAGAATTACACCTCCAATCTTACCTTAAAACTTATAATTTAATTTCAATATTAACTCCAGCTGGTAAATCTAATCTCATTAAAGCATCAACTGTTTTAGAATTAGGTTCTAAAATATCTATTAATCTTTTATGAGTTCTCATTTCAAATTGTTCTCTTGCGTCTTTATGAACATGGGGGGATCTTAATACAGTAAATATCTCTTTTTCTGTCGGTAATGGAACAGGTCCAGAAATATTTGCCCCAGTTCTTTCTGCTGTAGAGACTATTTTCTCAGCTGACTTATCTAAAAGCTCATGTTCATAAGCCTTCAACTTTATCCTTATTTTTTCATGTTTGGGCATTATCTTCCCTCCTTTTATACCTTTAGAGGCTGATTGTTCCTGGTAATTTAAAGATAGAAAAAGCGAAGAGGTTGATGCCTCCGCTTTTTCTAAACAATTTTACTCAACGATATCTGTAACAACTCCAGCGCCTACTGTATGACCGCCTTCACGAATAGCAAAACGGAGTCCTTCTTCCATTGCGATAGGAGTTATTAATTTACCTTCCATCTCAATGTTGTCCCCCGGCATTACCATTTCTACTCCTTCAGGTAAATGAATACTTCCCGTTACATCTGTAGTCCGAAAGAAAAACTGCGGACGATAACCATCAAAGAATGGTGTGTGTCTTCCACCCTCATCTTTAGATAATACATAAACCTCTGCTTTAAAGTGAGTATGAGGAGTTATGCTGCCTGGCTCTGCTAATACCTGGCCTCTTTCTATCTCTTCTCTCTTTACACCTCTCAACAATGCTCCAATGTTATCTCCAGCTACTGCTTCATCCAATAACTTACGGAACATCTCTACTCCGGTAACTACTGTTGAAGTTGTATCCTTAATCCCGATAATCTCAACTTCATCACCTGGATGTAATGTCCCTCTATCTACTCGGCCTGTAGCTACTGTACCGCGACCTGTGATACTGAAAACATCTTCTACCGGCATCAAGAAAGGTTTATCCTTATCTCTCTCCGGTTCGGGGATATAACTATCTACTTCTTTCATCAGTTCAATAATCTTGCTTCCCCACGGACCTTCAGGATCGCTTGTTTCCATTGCTTTTAATGCCGATCCTACTATAACAGGTATATCGTCTCCAGGGAATTCGTACTCATTAAGGAGATCTCTTACCTCCATCTCAACTAATTCTATTAACTCTTCGTCGTCAACCATATCTGCTTTGTTCAAAAAGACAACAATGCTCGGTACGCCAACCTGACGGGCTAATAATATATGCTCTCTGGTCTGAGGCATAGGACCGTCTGCTGCTGATACAACCAAAATTGCTCCATCCATCTGCGCAGCACCTGTTATCATGTTCTTAACATAATCAGCGTGGCCTGGACAGTCTACGTGAGCATAGTGTCTGGATTCTGTTTCATATTCAACGTGGGATGTCGCTATTGTTATTCCCCGTTCTTTTTCTTCAGGAGCATTATCAATAGAATCAAATGCTCTTACTTCTGCTCCACCATAATTCGCCAATACAGAAGTGATTGCTGCTGTTAATGTCGTCTTACCATGGTCAACATGTCCAATTGTCCCTATGTTTACATGAGGTTTCGTTCTTTCAAACTTTTCTTTTGCCATTCTTCTCTTCCTCCTTATTTATTCACCAATAATTTCTTTAGCTATATTTTTTGGGGCTTTTGCATAATGAGAAAACTGCATGGTATAAGTCGCTCTACCTTGTGTCTTTGAACGAAGATCAGTTGCATATCCAAACATTTCAGCCAAAGGCACTGTAGCCTTAATTACTTGAGCTGAAGAACGAGGTTCCATACCTTCAATTTGACCTCTTCTACCATTAAGATCACCCATTACATCACCCATATATTCTTCAGGTGTAACTACTTCCACATCCATAACAGGTTCTAAAATAACAGGTCCCGCTTTTTGGCTGGCTTCTCTAAAACCAATAGAACCAGCAATTTTGAATGCCATTTCTGATGAATCTACATCATGGTAGCTACCATCCTTTAGAGTTACCTTTACATCAACTACTGGATACCCAGCGATTATACCATTCTCCATTGACTCTTTAATCCCATCTTCAACTGGAGAAATGTATTCGCGTGGTATTGATCCGCCTGTAATTTTATCCTCAAACTCAAAACCTTCTCCTTGAGGCATCGGTTCTAAATCAATTACAACGTGACCATATTGACCACGACCACCACTCTGCCTAATGAATTTACCGTGAACATCTTCAACCTTTTTAGTAATAGTCTCTCTATAAGATACTCTAGGTTTACCTATATTAGCATCTACTTTAAATTCTCGAAGTAATCTATCTATAATAACTTCTAAATGAAGTTCTCCCATCCCTTTAATTAAGGTTTGGCCTGTTTCTTCATCAGTTTGAACCTGAAAAGTAGGGTCTTCCTCTGCTAAACGCTGAAGAGCTGCCCCCAATTTATCCTGGTCAGCTTGACTCTTAGGTTCAATGGCTACTGAAATAACAGGTTCAGGAAAATCCATTGATTCTAAGATGATTGGATGATCAGGATCACACAAAGTATCACCTGTACTTGTATTTTTCAATCCAACTGCTGCAGCCAGATCTCCTGCATAGACCATATCTCTTTCTTCACGCTTATTTGCGTGCATTTGTAGAATTCGGCCAATTCTTTCTTTCTTTTCGGTACTCGAATTATACACATATGAACCTGCTTCAAGTTTACCAGAATATGCTCTAAAGAAAGCCAATTTGCCTACATAAGGATCGGCCATTATCTTAAAAGCTAAAGCAGCAAACGGTGCATCATCATCTGCTTCTCGAATAGCCTCTTCTTCTGTATCGGGATTAATCCCTTGAACAGGCGGTACATCTAAAGGTGACGGCATAAAATCAATTATGGCATCAAGCAATAATTGAACTCCTTTGTTTTTAAAAGCAGATCCACATAATACAGGAATTATAGAAACATCAAGTACAGCCTGCCTTAAAGCATCAAAAATATCATCTTTAGTAATTTCTTCCCCTTCAAGATACTTCATCATTAACTCATCATTTTGATCTGATAATTCTTCCATCAATTGCTCACGTTTCTCCTGAGCGATTTCCTGGTATTCTTCTGGGATTTCCTGGCGAGTAAATTCAATACCTAAATCATCTTCATAAACAATACTATCCATTGCTACTAAGTCTATAACTCCTTCAAAAGCATCTTCTGACCCCATTGGCAATTGAATAGGTATTGCATTTGCACCTAATCTTTCACGCATCATTTTTATAACTCTAAAATAATCAGCACCCATCCGATCCATTTTATTCACAAATGCTATCCTGGGCACCTTATATTTATCAGCCTGTCTCCAAACAGTTTCTGACTGGGGCTCAACCCCTCCAACGGAACAAAATAAAGCAATCGCTCCATCTAACACCCGCAGAGATCTTTCAACCTCAACGGTGAAGTCAACATGCCCGGGCGTATCTATAATGTTTATTCTATGATCTTGCCATTGACAGGTTGTTGCTGCAGAGGTTATAGTGATACCTCTTTCTTGTTCTTGTTCCATCCAGTCCATTACAGAGGCGCCTTCATGAGTTTCCCCCATTTTATGAACTCGACCTGTATAATAAAGTATTCTTTCTGTTGTTGTCGTTTTTCCTGCATCTATATGAGCCATAATTCCAATATTTCTTGTTCTTTTTAACGGAAATTGACGGGCCATAATACTCCCTCCTTACAAAAACTTTCAGATGGATAGCCTACCATCTGTAGTGAGCAAAAGCCCGATTAGCTTCTGCCATACGATGTACTTCTTCTTTCTTTTTAACCGCTCCACCTGTATTATTATATGCATCCATTAATTCACCAGCGACTCTTTCTACAATTGTACGTTCTCCCCGCTTACGACAGGCTTGGACAAACCAGCGTAAACCTAAACTTAATTTTCTATTTTCATCAACTTCAACAGGCACCTGGTAATTCGAACCGCCAACTCTACGTGATCTAACTTCAAGTACTGGCATTACATTATCCAGGGCTTCATTTACAACCTCTAAAGGTTCTTCGCCTGTTCTCTCAGAAACTATATCTAAAGCATCATATACAACTCTTTCAGCTAAACTTTTCTTGCCGTCAAGCATAATTTTATTAATAATTCTATTTACTAATACATTATTATATACTGGATCAGGCTTAACTTCTCTTCTTTCAGCGCGATGTTTCCTCATTTGTTCCCCCCCTTTGCAAATTAATCATGATTTATATAAATATTAATATAGATTACTTAGGTTTTTTTACACCATACTTTGATCTACCTTGTTTTCTATCTTCTACACCGGCAGTATCAAGCGTACCTCTAACAATGTGATAACGAACACCTGGCAAATCCTTAACTCTACCTCCTCTAACTAAAACAACAGAGTGCTCCTGTAGATTATGTCCTATTCCAGGAATATAAGCAGTAACTTCTTTGCCATTTGTCATTCTTACCCTTGCTATTTTACGCAAAGCAGAGTTAGGCTTTTTAGGAGTTGCAGTATATACTCTGGTACATACACCTCTTTTTTGAGGACATCCTTCTAAAGCAGGTGCTGATTTTTTCTTTTTAACACTTTCTCTTCCTTTACGAATTAGCTGGTTAATTGTTGGCATTCAGCTCCACCTCCTTCCCAGGTTTTAATAATGCTGCAGAAGCTGCGGCAATATCTATGCCGCAGTCCCTGCCTAATTTCAACTTACTATCAACATTGACCAACGGGATACCTGCATTTTCTACAGCTTTTTCTAGTTGCACTCGTATTTTTGTTTCTACATCCCAGGCTAAATAAACTTTAATCGCTCTATCTTTATCAATAGCTTTTAAAGTCTCACGAGTCCCGACAACCAATTTATTATTATTACTATCAGACATTAAATTCCTCCTGGGTTTTATTCTTCACACACACTTAAATATTTTAACACCTTTACAGGTCATTGTCAACTTCAATCTGACTGTTCTTCTGTTTTTATTGCCTCTTCGGACAAGCCAGTTAAAGGTTGATCATTTTCATCTAAAATATTTATATTTCTATAATATTTCATGCCAGTACCTGCAGGTATCAACTGTCCAATTATAACATTTTCTTTTAAGCCTATTAAGGAATCAACTTTGCCTTCAAGTGAGGCCTCAGTAAGAACACGAGTTGTCTCCTGGAATGAAGCCGCTGATAAGAAACTATCAGTAGCTAAAGATGCTTTTGTAATTCCTAGAAGTACTGGATTAGCTTCTGCAGGTTCCAAACCCTGATCTATAACCTCTTCGTTAGCTTCCCTGAACTCAAATCTATTCACCATGCTGCCAGGCAATAAATCTGTGTCACCAGATGAAATTATCTTAACTTTTTTAAGCATCTGTCTAATTATTACTTCAATATGTTTATCATTAATTTCTACACCTTGAGAACGATAAACATTCTGAACTTCTTCTAGTAGATATTCTTGAACTAATTTTTCTCCTTTTATTTTCAAGATAATATTAGGATCAATAGGACCATCAGTTAACTTATCTCCTGCAGTTACCTGTTGCCCATCATTAATTATCACTTGAGAACCATAAGGAATTTGATACGTCTTTTTCTTTCCTTCTTCGTTTTCAACAACTACTCTCTTAGAATTTTTCTTCTCAACAATTTTAGCCATACCGGTTTTCTCTGTAATAATTGCCTGTCCTTTTGGAGAACGCCCCTCAAATAACTCTTCAACCCTTGGCAAACCTTGAGTAATATCATCTCCAGCAACACCACCGGTATGAAAGGTTCTCATGGTTAACTGGGTTCCTGGTTCACCGATAGATTGGGCAGCAATTATACCGATTGCCTCGCCAACTTCAACCATTTTACCATCAGTTAGATTTCTACCATAACATTTCTGACATACCCCATGTTTCGTCTCGCAAGTAAGAACAGACCTTATCCTAACTTTATCAATTTCAGCTTCTTTAATCTTTTTCATTAATTTTTTGGTTATTAATTGATTTCTTTCTACTATAAGTTCATTTTCTTCATTATGAATATCTTCTGCTGATATTCTACCAATACATCTTTCGCTTAAAGTTTCAATAGCATTATCTCCACTACCTCCAATAGAAACTACCTCTATACTCCTTTCAGTACCACAATCTTCCTCTCTAACTATAACATCTTGAGAAACATCAACCAATCTTCTAGTTAGATATCCAGAATCCGCAGTTCTCAAGGCAGTATCAGCCAGACCTTTTCTTGCTCCATGAGAAGATAGGAAATATTCCAGCACATCTAAGCCTTCCCGGAAACTTGCTCTAATTGGAACATCAATGATTCTACCCGAAGGATCAGCCATCAAACCTCTCATCCCAGCTAACTGAGATATCTGAGATGTGGTACCTCTTGCACCTGATATTGCCATGATATATATATTATTTTCTTCTGTCAGATGATCAAGTAGCTTTTCAGTGACATCTTCCTTTGCTTTTTCCCAAATACTTACCACTTTTTGATATCTTTCATCTTCAGTAATAGCACCTCTACGATAATGCCCTTCAATTTCATGCACTTTCTTTTCGGCACCATTAATAATTTCTGGCTTTTCTTCAGGAACTGCTGCATCGCTTACTGCAATAGAAATTCCCGAGCGAGTAGAATAATCAAAACCTAACTCCTTAAACCTATCCAGGACATTAGAAGTTATATCACTGCCATATTCTTCATGAAGATCGGCAATAACATCTTCAACTTCACTTTTGCCCAGACGTCTATTAACAAATTCCATATCTTCAGGTAATGATTCATTAAATATAATTCTTCCTGGAGTTGTAGTTAGAATTTCTCCATTATATCTGACTTTAATTTTTGTATGCAGTTTTATCTTATTAGTATCAAAAGCTTTTACCGCTTCATCAAAATTCATAAATACTTTACCTTCACCAGGTAGACCTTCTTTTAAAGTGGTTAAATAAAACAATCCTAAAACCATATCCTGAGTAGGAATAGTTATTGGACTCCCATCAGAAGGTGTTAACAAATTTGTAGTTGAAAGCATCAATAATCTTGCTTCTGCCTGAGCCTCTGAAGATAGTGGAAGGTGGACAGCCATTTGATCGCCATCAAAATCAGCGTTATATGCTGGGCATACAAGTGGATGTAGTTTTATTGCCTTCCCTTCAACTAAAACAGGTTCAAATGCCTGAATACCCAGGCGATGAAGCGTTGGAGCTCTATTTAATAGGACGGGATGGTCCTCTATAACTTTTTCCAATACGCCCCAGACCCCGTCACCAACATCTTCGACAATCTTTTTAGCATTTTTTATATTATGAGCCATTCCATTCTCCACTAATTCTTTCATGACAAAAGGTTTAAACAATTCAAGAGCCATCTTTTTAGGCAAACCACACTGGTGCATTTGCAGTTCTGGTCCAACTACAATAACAGATCTACCAGAATAATCAACACGTTTACCCAATAAATTTTGTCTGAACCTTCCCTGCTTCCCTTTTAACATATCACTTAATGATTTTAAGGGCCTATTACCAGCTCCAGTTACAGGTCGACCTCTTCTGCCATTATCAATTAAAGCATCAACTGCTTCTTGAAGCATCCTTTTTTCATTACGAATAATAATTTCAGGGGCACCTAATTCTAATAACCTTTTTAATCTATTATTACGATTAATTACTCTCCTATATAAATCATTGAGATCAGAAGTAGCAAACCTGCCACCATCAAGTTGGACCATCGGCCTTAAATCAGGAGGAATTACAGGAACCGCTTCCATCACTAACCATTCTGGGTTCATACCTGAATTCTGAAGGCCACTCATTACTTCTAAACGCCGAACTGCTCTTTTTCTTCTTTGGCCCGTATTATCTTTAACTTCTTGTTTAAGTTCAGCTACTTCCTTATCTACATCAATTTTTTTCAAGAGTTCTCTAACTGCATTTGCGCCCATACCAGCTTCAAAACTCTTGCCGTACTTATTTCTAGCCTCCCGATATTCCCCTTCAGCAAGCAATTGCTTATAACTTAAAGGAGTATCTCCAGGATCAGTTACAATATAAGATACAAAATATATTACTTTTTCTAATGTTCTTGGAGACATATCTGTTATAAGTCCCAGACGACTGGGTATACCTTTAAAAAACCAGATATGAGTACATGGAGCCGCCAATTCAATGTGACCCATTCTTTCTCTTCTAACTTTAGATCTTGTAACTTCTACGCCACAGCGGTCACAAACTACGCCCTTATATCTAGCCCGCTTATATTTACCACAATGACATTCAAAGTCCTTAGTAGGACCAAATATTTTTTCGCAAAATAAACCGTCTTTTTCTGGTTTTAAAGTTCTATAGTTAATTGTTTCAGGCTTAGTAACTTCTCCTCTAGACCAGTCTCTAATTTCTTCCGTAGAGGCTATACCGATTTTCATAGAATCAAAATTATTGACGTTAAGCAAGGGCCTCTCCCCTTTCCTGACCAGAATAATTACTCTTCGTCATTGTCATCATTTCCATCCTCTTCCCGTTCTTCTTTATCTTCTAGTCCTGTATCCAGACCAAGATGCTTGCTAGTTTCACTCAGCTCTTTATCTTCCGCTATCTGTAATTCCTCTTCATTTTCGGTAAATATTTTTGCATCAAGTCCCAAACTTTGCATTTCTTTAATCAACACCTTAAATGATTCAGGTATTCCCGGTTCAGGAATATTATCACCTTTAACGATGGATTCATATGTCTTTACTCTACCTACCACATCATCTGATTTGACAGTTAGCATTTCCTGCAATGTATAAGCAGCGCCATAAGCCTCCAAAGCCCAAACTTCCATTTCACCAAAACGCTGACCGCCAAATTGTGCTTTACCACCAAGCGGTTGTTGAGTAACCAATGAATAAGGGCCTGTTGATCTGGCATGAATTTTATCATCTACAAGGTGATGTAATTTTAATATATACATATAGCCAACAGTAACTCTATTATCGAAAGCTTCACCAGTTCTTCCATCATATAAAACAGTCTTGCCATCTCTATTAAAGCCAGCTTTTTCAAGCATTTCTTCTACTTCGATTTCTTCTGCTCCATCAAAAACCGGCGTCTCCATATGAAGATTAAGTGCTTTAGCCGCCATTCCCAGGTGAGTTTCTAAGACCTGGCCAATATTCATCCGCGAAGGAACTCCAAGTGGATTAAGAACTATTTCTACTGGTTCACCTGTTGGTAGAAATGGCATGTCCTCTTCAGGTAATATCCTTGATATTACACCTTTATTCCCATGTCGACCGGCCATTTTATCTCCAACATCTATTTTCCTTTTTGCAGCAACATACACTCTTACCAGTCTATTAACACCAGGTTTAAGTTCGTCTCCTTGTTCTCGTGAAAAGACCTTAACATCTACAACAATCCCTTTTTCTCCGTGAGGAACTTTAAGGGATGTATCTCTTACCTCTCTAGCCTTCTCGCCAAAAATGGCTCTAAGAAGCCTTTCTTCAGCTGAAAGTTCTGTTTCGCCTTTAGGAGTTACTTTGCCTACAAGGATATCTCCCTCTTTAACCTCAGCTCCAACCCTTATAATTCCTCTCTCATCTAAATCTTTTAAAGAACTATCTCCTACATTAGGAATATCTCTAGTAATCTCCTCAGGACCAAGTTTAGTATCACGAGCTTCTGCCTCATGTTCTTCTATGTGAATAGAAGTGAAAGCATCTTCTTTAACCAAATTTTCGCTAATTAAAATTGCATCTTCATAATTATACCCTTCCCAAGGCATAAACGCGATTAAGGAATTCCTACCTAGAGCTAATTCACCTTGATCAACTGAAGGACCATCAGCTATTATTTGACCCTTTTCAACTCGTTCTCCCCTCGAAACTATAGGAGTCTGGTTCATACAGCTCCCCTGATTTGAACGTTTAAATTTCATTAATTTATAAGTTTTAGTGTCACCATTCTCACCCTTAATAACTATAGCATCCCCGGTAACTCGAGTTACTGTTCCATCTGCCTCTGCTAATTGAACTGCACCACAGTCTTTTGCAGCCTTATGTTCAATCCCGGTTGCCACAATAGGAGCATCTGTTTTCATTAAAGGAACCGCCTGTCTCTGCATATTAGCTCCCATTAATGCTCTATTAGCATCATCATTTTCAAGAAAAGGAATTAAAGCTGCCGAAACACCTACAAGCTGCTTAGGCGAAACGTCCATATAGTCTATTTTATCAGGAGATATTTCAATAATATCTCCTCTCTGTCTTGAAACCACTAAATCATTTTTAAATTCTCCGTTATCTGTTAGTGGGGCATTAGCTTGAGCAATCGTCATCCTATCTTCTTCATCCGCCGTCAAATAATTAATCTCTCCTGTTACCCTTCCATCTTCAACTTTTCTATAGGGTGTTTGTAAAAAGCCAAATTTATTGGTTTTAGCATAAGTACCCATAGAGCCAATCAGACCAATATTTGGACCTTCAGGAGTTTCGATAGGACATATCCGTCCATAATGAGAATGATGAACATCTCTGACATCAAATCCTGCTCGTTCTCTACTTAATCCGCCAGGCCCAAGAGCACTAATCCTTCTTTTATGAGTCAATTCAGAAAGCGGATTAGTCTGATCCATGAACTGAGATAACTGACTACTACCAAAAAACTCCTGTACAGATGCCACAACTGGTCGAGTATTTATCAATGCTTGCGGGGTAACTACATCAATATCTTGAATAGTCATCCTTTCTCGGACAACCCGTTCCATCCTGGATAAGCCAATCCTAAACTGATTTTGTAATAATTCTCCAACAGTTTTTAATCTTCTATTCCCCAGGTGATCTATATCATCAATTATCGCATCCGGATCATTATTGATTAATTTTATAATATATTTTACTGTAGCAATAATATCTTGCTCATCTAACTGTCTTTTATCTGGATCTATATCTAATTCAAGTTTTTTGTTTAGTTTATATCTACCGACATAAGCTAAATCATATCTTTTGGGATCAAAAAACATAGAGTTAATCAAGTTGCTGGCACTCTCTACTGTAGGTGGTTCTCCAGGTCGTAATTTTTTATACAATTCTATTAATGCTTCTTCTTTACTATCTGTATTATCTCGATCTAACGTATCATGTACTACCTCATGATCACCAAGTAAATCAATCAATTCAGCATCACTAGAATAACCGAGGGCTCTAAACAAAACGGTAGAAGGCATTTTCCTGGCCCGGTCAACACGCACAGATATTATTCTTTTTTTATCATACTCAAATTCTATCCAGGCGCCTCTATTAGGAATAATACTTCCATTAATCAATCGTCTACCATCTTTAACTCTTTCGTCATCAAAATAAACACCTGAAGATCTTACTAATTGATTAACAACTACTCTTTCAGCACCATTAATAATAAATGTACCTTTTTCTGTCATCAACGGGAAATCGCCCATGAACACTTCCTGCTCCTTGACTTCACCCGTCTCTTTATTAATTAATCGGACCTTTACTTGAAGTGGAGCTGAGTATGTGTCATCTCTGTCTCTGCATTCTTGAACTGTATACTTAGCTTCCTCCAACCTGTAATCTACAAATTCTAAAACGAGATTTTCCGAAAAATCTTCAATAGGAGAAATCTCTGCAAAAACTTGTTCTAACCCTTCATCTAAAAACCACTGGTAAGAATTAAGCTGAGTATAAATTAAATCTGGCAATTCTTTTGCATTGCCTATTTTTGAAAAACTGTACTTATTTCTTTCTACCGCCATTTTTGCACCCCCGGGATAATTGAATCAAATAAAAATTGCTCCTTCTGTCACTTCTTAAATGTGTCTGGCAGAATATTATGGCCAGACAAAAAATAAAGAAAAATTTATTTAGATAGCAAAAAGAATGTAACATCAAGGCAATAATTAATATCCTTTTATTACATTCAGATAATAATATTATTCTATATATATTACTCCTTTTTATAAACTTATCGACAATTAATAATACTATCATATAGTTTTGCAAAAGTCAAGGAGTCTAAATGATAAAAAAATCTGTCCACTGATGATCAGTGGACAGATCAATTCATAAATTAAAGATTACTTAAGTTCTACAGTTGCTCCAGCTTCTTCAAGCTTATCTTTCATTTCATCTGCTTCTTCTTTGCTTACTGCTTCTTTAACGTTACCTGGTGCTTCATCAACAACAGCTTTAGCGTCTTTTAGGCCAAGACCTGTTAACTCTCTTACTGCTTTGATAACATTAATTTTTTTAGGGCCAATTTCTGCAAGGAATACATCAAATTCAGTTTGCTCTTCTTCCTCTTCTGCAGCAGCGCCGCCACCAGCAACAGCAACAGGAGCGGCTGCACTAACTCCAAATTTCTCTTCTAATTCCTCAACCAATTCTGCTAGTTCTAATACAGACATATTTTCAATTGCTTCCATAATTTCTTCTTTGTTCATTTTTTATTTCCTCCTTAGATTATGATGCTTCTTTTTGTTCTTTTATTTGATTTAAAACCCTTGCTAAACCAGTAATGTTCCCATCTAATACTCTGACTAAACCAGTTATTGGAGACTTCATGCCCGCCAATACCTGGGATAATAAAGTTTCTCTGTTTGGTATTTCAGCTAAAGCTTTTACTTTTTCTGCACTGATTAATTCACCATTTAATATCCCCGCTTTAACTCCAAGCACTTCATGCTCCTTGGCAAAATCAACTAATACTTTTGCAGGAGAAACGGCATCTTCAAGGCCAAACGCTATTGCAGTCGGTCCAACAAAGTATTCTTTAATAAAAGAAATATCTGCTTCATCTGCTGCGATACTGGCTAGAGTATTTTTAACAACTTTAAATTCTACACCTTGTTCTCTTAATTGAGATCTCAGTTCAGTTATCTCAGCAACATCTAGCCCAAGATAATCACTTATAACCATCGACTTAGATTGATTAAACTTTTCTTTCAATTCAGCAACAGCTTCTTTTTTCTCAGGCCTAACCATAATTCCACCCCCTTTTATAAACTTTAAAAATCTATATATACATAGGAGATTAGAAAATAAAAAACCTCCATGACACAGCAGGAGGTATAATTAGATATAGAAGTACCTATATCGGTAATTACCTCGGCAGGTTATTAAGCTATAATAGCTCCTGCTGTCTTCGGTTATTAAATTATTTAAAAATTATCGTCCAATTAATGTCATAACAGATTGCGGTTCAATTCTAACCCCAGGTCCCATTGTTGGTGAAACTGTTACTGTTCTTAGATATCTACCTTTAGCTGCAGCAGGTCTCTCTTTGACTAGAACATCCATCAAAACTTTAAAGTTCTCAATAAGTTCGTCATCTTCAAAGGAAGCTTTACCTATAGGCAGGTGGATAACACCATTTTTATCAACTCTATACTCCAATTTACCGGCCTTAAACTCTTTAACTGCTTCTTCTAAATCAAAGGTAACAGTTCCAGCTTTTGGATTAGGCATTAAACCTTTGGGGCCTAAAATCCTACCCAATTTACCGACTACACTCATCATATCTGGAGTAGCTATAGCAAGATCAAAATCTAACCATCCACCTTCAATTTTTTCTGCAAGCTCTTCTGCCCCAACAAAATCGGCTCCAGCTTCTTCCGCTTCTCTAGCTTTTTCACCTTTTGCAAAAACTACTAAAGTTATTTCTTTGCCTGTTCCATTTGGAAGAACAACAGTTCCCCTTACATTCTGATCAGCATGTTTAGGATTAACTCCTAAGTTAGCTGCTACTTCAATAGTTTCATCAAAACTTGCAGTAGCCAAACCTTTAGCTAACTTAATAGCCTCTTTTGCTTCAAATTTATTTTCCCGATCAAATTTTTCTAAAACTTCTTTATAACGTTTACTCCTACTTTTATTAGTCATTATTTTTCCTCCTTATGTGGTAATATCGGTTTTACCCTCCCACTTACTCTGCAGGATTATTTTACTGTCACACCCATGCTTCTAGCAGTACCTGCAATCATGCTCATCGCTGATTCAACATCTGACGCATTAAGGTCTTCCATTTTAGTTTCAGCAATTTTTTTCAAATCTGCCTTACTAATACTACCAACCTTATTCACATCAGGCTCACCTGAACCTGATTCTATTCCAATTGCCTGCTTGATTAATACAGCTGCAGGTGGGGTCTTAGTAATAAAATCAAAAGAACGATCTGCATAAACTGTAATTTCAACCGGAATCAAAGTACCCTGATTATCAGAAGTCTTAGCATTAAAAGCTTTACAAAATTCCATTATATTAACTCCATGCTGTCCTAAAGCAGGACCAACTGGTGGGGCTGGATTAGCCTGGCCGCCTGGTATTTGCAGTTTAATCTTTCCAATCACTTTTTTAGCCATTTTTAAACCCTCCTTTCTTGTAATAAGTACAACCTATTCTTTTTTGAACTGAGAAAGTTCAAGTTCCATTGGTGTCTCTCGACCAAAAATATCAACTAAAATTCTAGCTTTTCTCTGTTCAGGATATACCTCATCAACTACACCTAAATTATCTTTAAATGGACCGTCAGTAATGATAACATTATCTCCTGGCTCTATATCAATCTTAATTTCTTTTTTCTTCATGCCCATAGTTTTTAGTATATCTTTAATTTCATGAGGCTCTAAAGGTAATGGCTTTGTGCCGCTGCTGACAAAACCTGTTACACCGGGAGTATTTCTCACAACATACCAGGAATCATCACTCATCTCCATCTCAATCAAAACATATCCAGGAAAGATTTTCTTCTTTACTACTTTATCTTCTCCTTTTTTTCTTTCGAGCCTTTCTTCAGTAGGAACAATTATTCTAAATATTTTATCTTCCATACCTGTACTTGCTATTCTTTTTTCTAAATTCGCTTTCACTTTTTGTTCATGTCCAGAATAAGTATGGATTACATACCAATTACCGTTTTCATTTTCTGACATAATCCGGGCCCTCCTTTTTAAACCCAGGCCCACACCTCCTCCTTCTATAAAAGCTAAGCATTATAAGAAAAAAGGAGTTAGAAGACCAGATAATAATAAATCTACTATACCTACAAAAGAGATTAAAACTATTACTGTTATTAAAACCACTACTGTATTAGAAGTTAACTCTTGTTTGTTTGGCCAGCTCGTTTTTTTCATTTCATTTTTTACCTGTTTAAAAAATTTAGTGATTCTAGTTAAAAAACCTGTTTTTTCTTTGGCCATCAAAAACTCACCTCTCTTCTCAAATAATAATCCTAACTAATTAAAATTACTTTGTTTCTTTATGAAGAGTATGCTTTTGATCATGAGGGCAGTATTTTTTTATTTCTAACCTACTAGTAGTATTTTTTTTATTCTTAGTGGTAGAATAATTTCTATTTTTGCATTCAGTGCATTCCAACGTTATTATCTCTCTCATCGTGCTGCCACCTCCTTATTATATCACTTACTGTTAAAACAGCAACGGGAGATACATAATCCTTAACCTTAATTAATTTATCACATCTCAGAGAAAAAGTCAAAGTTTTTAAAAGAAAACATGTGCAAAAAAGTTGCACATGTTTTCTAAAATTATTACTTTAATCTATTATATAGTAATATTTAGTGATTAATTACTCAACGATATCTGTAACAACTCCAGCGCCTACTGTATGACCGCCTTCACGAATAGCAAAACGGAGTCCTTCTTCCATTGCGATAGGAGTTATTAATTTACCTTCCATCTCAATGTTGTCCCCCGGCATTACCATTTCTACTCCTTCAGGTAAATGAATACTTCCCGTTACATCTGTAGTCCGAAAGAAAAACTGCGGACGATAACCATCAAAGAATGGTGTGTGTCTTCCACCCTCATCTTTAGATAATACATAAACCTCTGCTTTAAAGTGAGTATGAGGAGTTATGCTGCCTGGCTCTGCTAATACCTGGCCTCTTTCTATCTCTTCTCTCTTTACACCTCTCAACAATGCTCCAATGTTATCTCCAGCTACTGCTTCATCCAATAACTTACGGAACATCTCTACTCCGGTAACTACTGTTGAAGTTGTATCCTTAATCCCGATAATCTCAACTTCATCACCTGGATGTAATGTCCCTCTATCTACTCGGCCTGTAGCTACTGTACCGCGACCTGTGATACTGAAAACATCTTCTACCGGCATCAAGAAAGGTTTATCCTTATCTCTCTCCGGTTCGGGGATATAACTATCTACTTCTTTCATCAGTTCAATAATCTTGCTTCCCCACGGACCTTCAGGATCGCTTGTTTCCATTGCTTTTAATGCCGATCCTACTATAACAGGTATATCGTCTCCAGGGAATTCGTACTCATTAAGGAGATCTCTTACCTCCATCTCAACTAATTCTATTAACTCTTCGTCGTCAACCATATCTGCTTTGTTCAAAAAGACAACAATGCTCGGTACGCCAACCTGACGGGCTAATAATATATGCTCTCTGGTCTGAGGCATAGGACCGTCTGCTGCTGATACAACCAAAATTGCTCCATCCATCTGCGCAGCACCTGTTATCATGTTCTTAACATAATCAGCGTGGCCTGGACAGTCTACGTGAGCATAGTGTCTGGATTCTGTTTCATATTCAACGTGGGATGTCGCTATTGTTATTCCCCGTTCTTTTTCTTCAGGAGCATTATCAATAGAATCAAATGCTCTTACTTCTGCTCCACCATAATTCGCCAATACAGAAGTGATTGCTGCTGTTAATGTCGTCTTACCATGGTCAACATGTCCAATTGTCCCTATGTTTACATGAGGTTTCGTTCTTTCAAACTTTTCTTTTGCCATTCTTCTCTTCCTCCCTTTATATCTCCTGAATTTAATTGAATTCTGCTATTATGTAATTAGACTCAAATAGCAGCAAATATTATTTTAATAAAAATTAAATATTATGTTTCTCCAAAAAAGATTCTAATTTACGTTTAACTCTTTGCAGAGCATTATCAACTGATTTTACATGCTTATCTAATTCATCTGCAATAGATTGATAAGACTTACCTTCAAGATATTCTTGAAGCACATCAAATTCAAGATCACTAAGCATTTCATAAAGCTTGTCTTCGATTAACAAATAAGTTTCTTTGCTAATAAATAATTGCTCTGGATTAGTCAACTTTCCACCTTTTAGAATATCTAATAATGTTCTATCAGATTCTTCATCATAAATAGGCTTATTAAGTGAAATATAAGAATTCAAAGGTTGGTGTTTTTGGCGAGTTGCAGCTTTGATAGCCGTAATGATTTGCCTGGTAATGCACAGTTCTGCAAAGGCTCTAAATGATGCAAGTCTTTCTATCCGATAATCCCTTATTGCTTTATATAATCCTATCATACCTTCTTGGACAATATCTTCACGATCTGCCCCAACCAAGAAATATGAACGGGATTTTGCCAGGACAAAATTCTTATATCTTTTAATCAAAACTTCCTCGGCCTCTGAATTTCCATTATGAACGATCTCAATTAGTTCATCATCAGACATTTCAGTATAATCTTCATAGGTTGCTTGTTTCTGTGCATTATTTTTCAACCAGCATCCCCTCCCTTGTACATTAATATTATACTTGCTATATTTTTTTTAGTCAAGGTTAATTTTCCGCTGCCTAACTGTTTCATATATTAATATGCCAGCTGCCACTGATGCATTTAAAGATCCTGGCTTAGCTGCAACTGGAATCGAAAGTAAAAAATCACAATTTTCTCTGACCAATCTCCTAATTCCACTACCTTCATTTCCAATAACTAATCCCAATGCACCGGTTAAATCTGCTTGATAATATATATCCTGACCTTTAATATCTGCCCCGCCTATCCAGATTCCAATATCTTTTAGCCTGCTAATTGTTCTATTTAGGTTTTTAACTTTAATTAAAGGAATATGTTCCACCGCTCCAGCACTAGTTTTAATAACAGTGGGAGTTACAGGAGCAGATCTTTTCTCTGAAAAAATCACAGCATCAAACCGAGCAGCTTGAGCTGTTCTAATTATAGCTCCAAAGTTGTGGGGATCCTGAACTTGATCTAAAATTAAAAACCGTGGTTCTTCCTGAATAAAACCATTTTCAAAAGTGAATCTCTTTAAAAACTTATCCAAATCTCTAATTTCTAATTCTTCCGCTACAGCAACTACTCCTTGATGAGTATCTATCTCTGCTATATCCGAAAGTTCTCTTTCTGTTAGTCTTTCAATTTTAATATTATTATTTTCTGCTTTTCTTATAATTTCAGCTATTGTTTCGCCACTTATACCGTACTGAAGGTAAATTTTATGAATTTTTCTCTTTCCCTCTAAACACTCGATAACCGGATTGCGCCCGGATATTTTAGCCATCACTATCACCATCATTTTCATTTTTTATCCTGTCAATCCGTCCGCAACTCAATTCGCCTTCTGGACAAACGCCCTTGGCCACACAATCAGGCCCAGCTCTTGAAAATAAAACGGGGGCAACTTCTTTTACTTGCGATAACATTTGATTTGCTATTCTCCGAATCTCCCATTGAGCTCTACTACAACACCGCAATGAAAAAAGATGATATAATGACCTTGCATTATAAGAAGCAATTAAGTTAGTTTTAATAGCAGGTAAAACAAATCTCGCGTCTTCTGCGGGAATATCTGCATCCAATAAATCTTGATAAATCTCCCTGCTATTCTCGTAATGTTTTTTAAAAATTTCTATAACTTCGGGTGAACTATTCTTTATTGTTGGAGGCGCTATAAAGTCAAATCTATCTTCCTGGACGTATCTCTGAGAACGCTGGCTATATGAAACCCCTACTCTTTGTCTAACCAATTGATGACTAGTTACTCTGCTACAAGTGATGTGAAAAGAAAAGAAAGTATGCTCTAAAGTAGAATAATGACCTAAGTCCAATATCTTCTCAACTAAATTATTTATTTCTTCTTCTCCCATTTCCTGCCTTATTACAGTTCCTTCCTGAGCAGAATAACATAATCGAGCTGCAGTAGCAACGTTTTTTTCAGGTTCGCTAGTATAATCAATTAATTCTACCTTTGGTTCAATTATCATTATTCTCATCTCCTGTGTAATTCCATTCAGCACCACGAGGAGTATCCCTTATCTCAATATTAACGTCGTTAAGATCATCCCGAATTTTATCTGCCAGTTCATAGTTATTATTGTTTCTTGCAATTTCACGGACTTCAATTAAAATTTTCATAACTTCGTCAAGCTTGCTTTCTCGAGATATATTGGCCTTACGAGAGCTCAATTGTAAACCTAGAACTTCAGCCAGAGAAATGAATAAATTTCTTGCCTCCTGGAGAAGATAAACGTTGTTATCACTTGGTATAAAATCAGGAGAATTAATAAAAGAATTTATTTTGCTTGCAAAACTATGCATAACTGCAATAGCTCTAGCAGTATTGAAATCATCATCCATTGCCTCTTCAAAATCATTACGATGACTCTTTAAGATATCGATGAAATCTTCCTGAATAAAATCATCCCTACCTGAATAAGCAGTATCCTGAATCACATTATTAATTTGGTTTAAAGTGTTAATTAATTTATTTAAACTCTTAATCGAATTATCCAGTTCTTCAAGAGAAAAATTAATCGGACTTCTGTAATGTTTAGTTAATATATAATATCTAATTTGATCCGAAGTATATTCTTCTAGAAGGTCACGAGTCCGATAAGTATTCCCAATCGATTTTGACATTTTCTCTCCAGATAAATCCACTGTGCCATTGTGCATCCAATATTTAACAAAAGGTTTTTCGCCTGAATAAGCTTCAGACTGAGCTATCTCGTTCTCGTGATGAGGAAAAATTAAATCTGTTCCGCCACCGTGAATATCTATAGCTCCACCCAGATATTTCATAGACATCGCAGAGCACTCAATATGCCATCCCGGCCAGCCTGGCCCCCAGGGACTATCCCAGGTAGGGTCTTCTTCGTGCTTTTTCCAGAGAGCAAAATCCAGAGGATGTCTTTTCTGCTCATCGACCTCTACCCTAGAGCCTGCTTTCATTTCATTAATATCCCTACCGGACAATTTGCCGTAATCATCAAAACTTTCAACACTAAAATACACATTACCGTTCGTCTCATAAGCATATCCGCGTTCAACTAAAGTTTCAATTATTTCAATAATCTTATCAATATTTTCTGAAACTCGGCAAAATTCATCAGGCATTTCGACATTTAGATTCTGCAAATCTTCTATATATGCCTCTGCATATTTATTCGCCAGCTTCATTGGCGTCATATTTTCTTCTTCTGCTCTAACAACTATTTTTTCATTAATATCGGTAAAATTTTGAATGTATTTCACTTTGTAACCTCTATAGCGCAAATACCTTCTAACAATATCATAATTAATTGCGCCTCTAACGTGGCCTAGATGAGAATAATTTTGAACTGTTAAGCCACATACATACATTTTAACAACACCAGGTTCTAGGGTTTCAAACTTTTCCTTTTTCCCTGTGATGGTATTATATACTTTCACAGTTAACCTCCAATCATATTGAACTCAACCTATTTATTTAATGACAAAGCGTTTTCTAATCTATTAATTGCTTCTTCTTTACCTATTATCTCAGTGAACTCAACTAAACCAGGTCCTGACCCTTTACCGGTCAAGGCCAATCTTAATGGATGAAAGAACTTTCTTCCGCCCACGCCCACCTCTTTTCTCACTTGATTAAATAGAGTGCTAATATTATCCCGGGTAAACTCATCTAGCTGTTCTAGTCCTTTAATTAGTTCCTGAAAAACTTCTTTCACGTCTGGATCTTCCAATTCTTTTTTCGCCTCATCTATATCTTCATACCTGAATTCGGTAAAGAACAGTTCAGCCTCATCTGGTAGTTGAGCAAGGTAATCTAAGCCGTCTCTAACTAAATCGATAACCCTAATAAGCCAATCTTTATCAATATCTTTCCCATTATCAATATAACCGGCCTCTATTAAATAAGGAATAGACAAACCGTACAATCTATCTAAATCAGCCTTTTTAATATATTCCCCATTCATCCAGTTTAATTTTTCTACATCAAAAACTGCACCACTTTTATTGACACTATTCAATTCGAAATTATTAACTATTTCTTCTTTGTCCATAATTTCTTTTTCTTCTCCGGGGGACCAACCGAGTAAAGCCAAAAAATTAAATAAAGCTTCAGGTAGATACCCTTTTTCTCTAAATTCTCCCACAAATACCTCATCTTGGTCTGATCTTTTCTTTAATTTAGCCTTAGTTTCATCAAGTATCAAAGGTAAATGAGCAAAATTAGGTATCGGAAAATCTAAAGCCTGATACAGCATAATCTGTTTTGGGGTATTGGTAAGGTGATCTTCTCCTCTAATAACATCAGATATTTTCATTAATGCATCATCGATAACCACAGCAAAATTATAAGTGGCCATTCCATCAGTTTTCTGAATTACAAAATCATCAAACTCTTTACTATTAAATATTACTTCGCCCCTAATCTGATCGTTAACTACTATTTCTCTATTATCTGTTGGCATTTTAAATCTAACAACATATTCAGAACCACTTTTTTCTTCCGAACTCAAATTGCGGCAGCGGCCGTCATAGTGTGGAACTTCCCCCGCTTCTTTTTGTTCTGCCCGCATTTTTTCTAAATCTTCTTTAGAGCAATAACATTTATAAGCTTTATCTTGTTTCAGTAATCTATCTACATATTTTTGATATATTTCTAACCTCTCTGACTGGCGATAAGGACCATATTCGCCCCCGATACTTACTCCTTCATCCACATCTAGTCCTAACCAATCAAGTTCTTTAATAATAACATCTTCAAATTCTCTGGTTGATCTATCTAGATCAGTGTCTTCTATTCGCAAAACCAAAGTACCATTATTTTTGCGAGCCCACAACCAGTTAAATAAAGCTGTTCGTATATTACCTATATGAATTCTTCCAGTGGGACTAGGTGGAAATCTCAACCTAATATCACTCATAATATCAACTCCCAAGAAAATTTTTATATTACGCTAGTTCCTACTGTTAATTGTTCAGTACCATCAACTAAAGCATGGCCAAATTTACCAAATATAGCTACAGTTACATAATCTTCTCCCCGAACAATTGCAATTTTAAATCCCCCACCTAATCCCGGATTAATCAATGATAGTTGACTATATGCATCTTTAACTGCATTGGAAACAGCCATTTTGTGGCGAATATTTTCATCAATTACTCCACGTGCTATAGCAGCCACCGTACTGCTTTCTCTTAATTTAATAGGAAGTTTTTCTGCATTAGCACCTGTTTGAGTAATAGCACCCTTATATCCATATCCATTAATTTTATCCAACCAATACTCTTCATATTCTCTGCTCCGCGTCATAGCTAAATAAATAGCAGCACTTTCTGGTGTGATGGTACTCCTATCAACTTCCATCTCGTTGGTACCACAACGAACATAACCCTCAACAATATCCTGAGCGGTAATAATACCTACCAGGTCACCTTCAGAAAATACCGGAAGACCCCCTATCTGATGATCAGATATTAACTGGGAAGCTCTTTTAACAGAAGCATCTTTGTTAATCTTAACCAGATCTCTAGATACTAAAGGTGAGATGCTTGCCTGCAAATCTTCCTTCTCCATAAAATCACCATCTGTTATAATTCCTATCACATTCTCATTCTGGTCTACTACAATCAAACGGCCAATTTTATTAATAGATAATAATCGTTCTGCTTCTAGTAAGGTCGAATCTTCATTAATCGTAATCGGATTTTTTGTCATTATATCTTTAACTTTCATTTTTAATCACTCCTATTATTTGCCTATTCAAACCTCTAATTTATAATTATATTGCATCTTTTAAATAGAGTCAATAAGAACCACCGCTTGCGCTGCAATTCCTAATTCTTTTCCTGCAAATCCTAATTTTTCTGTAGTAGTAGCTTTAACATTAATTTGATCATTTTTTATTAGCATACTCTCCGCTAGCTTAGTAATCATCTGATTTTTATAATTCTTTAATTTAGGTTTTTCTGCAATTATAACAGAATCTATATTTACAACTTCAAACTTATTCTGCTTAAGTAATTCAACTACGTATTTAAGTAAAATTAAACTAGATATATTTTTATACTCATTTTCATCCGGAGGAAAAAGTTCACCTATATCTCCTAAAGATGCCGCACCTAACAGTGCATCTATTATTGCATGGATTAATACATCTGCATCAGAGTGCCCCTTTAAACCGAAATTATACTCTATTTTACATCCGCCTAAAATTAGATCAGCACCTTCAACTAATTTGTGAACATCATAACCTATACCTATCCTCATTAGGATTTCCAGCGCCTTTCCTTCAATAATATTTTAGCCTTCACCAGGTCTTCTTGAGTAGTTATCTTTATATTATTATAATCGCCATCAATAATTGCAACTTCTTCTCCTATATCTTCAACTAGCGAAGCATCATCATAAACTTTTATTCCTGAATTTTTTGATTGCAGATGAACTTTTTTTATTAAACTATACAAAAAAGCCTGGGGCGTCTGAACAGCAATTAAGTCATCCCTGTCCAGAGTCTTAGCCACCAGACCTTCTGCACTTTTTATTTTAATTGTATCTTTAACAGCAACACCTGGAATTACTGCATTGAATTTTTTTAACTTAGAAATTAGTTTATAAATAATTTCAGATTTAACAAAAGGACGTGCACCATCATGAATTAATACATAATCTACATCAGGATTGAAACTTTCTAACCCCAAACATACAGTTTCCTTTCTACTATTCCCACCATGTTTTATATTAACAACATCTCTATCTAAATCAATATCTTTTAATACTTCATTTCTAGTATAATCAATATCTTCTGCAGCTACCATAATATTAATCTGAGCAAATTCAAAATCTAACCCAGTAAAGGCTTTTATGGTATGCCATAATACTGGTCTCTTATTTAAATGGATAAATTGCTTTTTTGTTTTACTATTCATCCGAGACCCTTTTCCGGCAGCAGCAATTAATAATGCAATCTTCATACGATATCCCTCAATCCTAATTCCTCAATATCTAAAACAAAATAAAGCTCATTCTTTTAGTTTAGCAAAAATCATTCTTCCTGCTGCAGTCTGCAAAATACTAGTAACTAAAACAGAAATATTTTCACCAATATGATTAACACCTTCATCCACAACAATCATAGTGCCATCATCTAAATAACCGATCCCCTGACCATCTTCTTTACCTTCTTTTATTACTCTAACATCCATCTCTTCGCCTGGAAGTACCACAGGTTTAACGGCATTTGCAAGTTCGTTAATGTTTAAAACCCTAACACCCTGCAATTCAGCAACCTTATTTAAGTTGTAATCATTCGTAACAATAATGCCAGTCATGATTTTAGCTAGTTTTACTAACTTACTATCAACCTCTACAATTTCTTCAAAGTCTTTATCAATAATCTCTACATTTATACCTTCATCTTTTTGCATTTGTTTTAAAATGTCCAAACCTCGCCGTCCTCGATTTCTTTTTAATACATCTGATGAATCAGCAATATGGCGAAGTTCCTCCAAAATAAATTCGGGTATTATTAATGAACCTTCAATAAACCCCGTTTTACAAATATCAGCAATTCTACCATCGATTATTACACTTGTATCCAATATTTTATTGGCAGATAAATCGGTTCTTTCCTCATCACTATTATAATTAGCTACATTTTTTGATTGAGCAAATAAAAAATCACTTATATTTCCTTCTTTACTTATCGCTAAAGAAAAGCCCAGATAGGCCGCTACAATATTAATCACAATTTGCAGAGGAAGACCTAGTCTAGGAATTTTCGGTATTGAAAAAGCAAAATTTATTAAGGCTCCAAATATCAAACCAATAATCAAACCCATTATTCCAATAGCAGTTTTCTGCCAGGTTATTTCCTTAAATCTTCTCTCAAAACTCAAGAAAAATTGCAAAAGTTTTTCCACAATAATAGACAAAATAAAAAAACCAACAGAAGCACCAACTAATATCCCAATAAATTGAGTACTAGTAAAAATACTACCTAAATTATTAAAAGAAATCACAATATCGTTCGCTAAACCAAGCATAATAATAAAATTATATCCTATAATTGCACCAAAAATTGTTAAAATTACTCTTATGACTCTTTTAAGCACTTGGATTTCACCCCCTCTCTAAAATTATTGAATATTTTATCTACTCCTCATCTTCTTCTTCAATATGGGGGTTGTTTCTAAAAGCTTTATCAATAATTTCTTCGATTTCTTTCTCGCTTACATCTTTAGCTAATACTAGTTCACTAATTAATATTTGTCTAGCATTACTTAACATCTTTTTTTCTCCCGTAGATAAACCTTTTTCATCATCTCTTATCGTAAGATCTCTAACAACTCCACCTACTTCATAAATATCTCCTGTTTTAAGTTTCTCCATATTAGCTCTATATCTTCTATTCCAATTTTGTGACATCTTGCTTTTATCGCCCTTCAATAAAGCTATAATCTGATCAGCTTCTTCTTCGTCAATAATTTCTCTAACTCCAATTTCATCGACTTTATCTATCGGAATCATAACTTTCATGTCACCAATAGGAAGTTGCATTATATAATATTGCTTTTCAGCACCAAGGATCTCTTTAGTTTCAATTCCAATTATTGTTCCAGCTCCATGATTGGGATAAACGACTTTATCTCCTATCTCAAATCTCAAACAAATCAGCTCCTCCTATTTATAGGCATAATATTCCTAAATTTAATTATAACACCTAATTATTTTACTGTCAATTTAGTATAATTCCTATTAAATGTGTCTATCTAGGAGGACTTGATCTCGTAATCTTCTCAAGCCTTCTCTAATTGATCTTGCTCTAACTTCTCCTATGCCATCTACATCATCTAATTCGTCTGAAGAAGCATTTATAATAGCTTCTAAATCTTCAAACTCCTCTACCAAATTTTCTATTACTGGCATCGGCAAACGAGGTATCTTTCTTAATAATCTATACCCCCGCGGAGAAATAGAAACATCCATAGCACTACTACTTCCGCCTAGCCCAAGAGCTTTACTTATAGTACTAACAGCTAACATATCATCAGAAGACCAATCTGTAAGTTCGTCTAACAGTTCTTCAGCATCAGGCTCTTCTTCATCTTCATACTGAATATAATCTCTTATTAATAATATTCCCTCTTCTCTAACATTAGTAACTAATTCTTCTAATTGCATTTTAACAAGTCTTCCTTCAGAACCTAATTCTGTTATATACTTTTCGATTTCTTTTTGAATTTTTAAAACCATCTCTGAACGTTGAATCACAGTAACTACATCAGCTATAGTTACCAGATCTTCAAATTCTAAAGCACTTAAGTTAGTCAAAGATTGATCAAGCACGGATCGATATTTATCTAAAGTTTGAACAGCCTGATTCGCTTTAGATAATACCACTCGAATATCTTCTAATACCCTTTTAGCGCTATCTTTATATAGGGTAATTACATCACGTCTTTGAGATATAGAAACTACCAACTCACCGGTTTGTTTTGCAACTCGTTCAGCAGTTCGATGACGAGTTCCAGTTTCTTGAGATGAAATACCGTAATCGGGAACTAGTTGGGCATTAGCTAATAAAATTTTGTCAGCAGACTTATCTAATATGATTGCCCCATCCATTTTAGCTAACTCATAAAGCCGCGCTGGAGTTAAATCAGCATTAATATTAAAGCCCCCATCAACTAAATTCATCACTTCTTCTTTATCACTAACTACAATAAGTCCTCCCGTTTGAGCACGAAGAATATTTTCTAGCCCTTCTCTAAAAACTGTACCGGGAGCAATGATATGTAGAACATCATAAAGAACTTCCTCTTTGGAATCCATCTACTCACCTCCTAAAAAATCACTTGTTTTTAATTAACTGATATAAATCCCTAATATCCTTAATTGGGAAAATCTCTAATTCTAATTGATGCCTGTTATCATTCAAGTTACCAGCAGGTGAAACTACTTTATTAAAGCCCATTTTAAATGCTTCTTTCAATCTTTGTTCATATCTAGGAACAGATCTAATTTCACCGCTAAGCCCTAATTCACCAAAAAATAACATCTCACTGGGAATATTTACATCTAAATAACTTGAGATGATTGCCGCGGCAAGAGCCAAATCCAGGGCTGGTTCTTTAACATTCAAACCACCAACTATATTAAAATGAACATCTCGATCACTTAGGTTCAAGCCTAACCTTTTCTCTAGAACAGCTAATAACAAATTAGCTCTACCTCTATCTAAACCAGAAGCTATCCTTTGCGGGTTACCATAACTACTTCCTGCAACTAAAACCTGCGCCTCAACTAAAATAACTCTATTCCCTTCAGATACAGGAACTACAACTGATCCCGAAGAGTTTGCAGGTCTTTCTTGTAAAAATAAATCTGAAGGATTAACTACCTCTCTTAATCCTTCAGATACCATCGTAAAGACTCCCACCTCTTCTACAGATCCAAATCTATTCTTACTGCTTTTAAGTAATCTGTAATTATTATGATTCTCCCCACTTAAATAAAGAACAGTATCTACCATATGCTCCATTAGTTTAGGTCCAGCTAGTTGACCTTGTTTAGTAACATGCCCAATTAAAACCACAGGCACGTCCCTATTTTTGGCGTAATCTATAAAAGACGAGGTTACCTCTCTAATTTGTACTACACTACCTGGAGAGGACTCATATTGAGGATCATAAATGGTTTGAATTGAATCAGCAATTACCAGGTCATACTCATTATTATTTAACTCTTTTAAAATTTCATCATAATTAGTTGTTGCCATAATAAAGATATTGTCGCTAAATACCCCTAATCTTTCTGCTCTCATCCCAATTTGTGCTGAAGATTCTTCGCCAGAAATATAAAGTATATTCTTATTTGCCTTACTAATTTTATGAGCCACTTGTAAAATAAGAGTAGATTTACCAATTCCCGGCTCTCCACCTAACAGAATAAGGGAGCCTTTTACAATACCCCCACCTAAAACCCTATCAAATTCTAATATATCTGTATTTAATCTCTGCCGAGCTTGATTTGCTAATTGTTTTTGTAAAGGTCTTGGCTTATTAGTTCTTCTTTTTCTAGTTTGTTTATTTTTATTATTTGACGTTTCTTGATATTCAATAAAGGTGTCCCAGCTATCACATCTGGAACACCTTCCCATCCAATTTATTGACTTATAACCACATTCTGAACATTTATAATAAGTTTTTGTTTTAGCCATTGAACCTAATCACCTGCTTATATATAATGCAATAATCATTATAATTTACACAATTATTGTAACATTTTTGTGCCTCTATTACAAGACATTATACCTATTACAATTTACACTTTTAATTTTTATCAAAAACCATTTCCTCTCCATCATAATCTACTTTAATGGTATCTCCAGCTTCAAATTCTCCGGATATAAGTTTTTCTGATAATGGATTTTCAATCAATCTTTGAATAGCTCTTCGCAGCGGTCTGGCTCCAAAATCAGGATCATAACCATCTTCAGCAATCTTATTTTTAGCCGCTTCAGAAAGATCAAGTTCCATATTTTTTTCTGAAAGTCTTTCTCTTAATTCTTCTGTCATTAAACCAGTAATCTCTTTGATTTCAGTTTTGCTTAAAGCATGGAATACAATAATTTCATCCAGTCTATTTAAAAATTCAGGTCTAAATGTCTTTCTTAAATCTTCCATTACCCGTTCTTTCATATCTTCATATTCTCTTTCTTCCCGGTTGGTATCCGCTTTAAAACCAAGAGCACCCTGGTTTTCAATTAGACTAGCTCCAACATTTGAAGTCATAATAATCACCGTGTTTTTGAAATCAACATTACGTCCATGGGTATCAGTTAATACACCATCCTCTAATATTTGAAGTAAAATATTGAATACATCCGGATGAGCTTTTTCAATCTCATCAAATAATATTACAGAATATGGTTTTCTTCTTACTGGTTCAGTCAGTTGTCCACCTTCATCATGACCTACGTATCCAGGTGGAGATCCAACTAATCTCGATACAGAATGTTTCTCCATATACTCAGACATGTCAACTCTTATCATAGCATCTTCATCATTAAACATAACTTCAGCTAAAGTACGAGCTAATTCAGTTTTGCCTACACCCGTTGGCCCTAAAAACATGAATGAACCAATAGGACGCTTAGGTGATTTAAGACCAGACCGAGCCCTTCTTACAGCTTGAGAAACAGCCTTCACTGCTTCCTCCTGGCCTATAACCCTTTCATGTAGTTTTTCTTCTAATTTCAGAAGTCTGCTCATTTCTTTTTCTTCTAATTTATTCACCGGAATACCTGTCCAGCTTGAAACAATGGTGGCAATATCCTCCGCAGTTACCACAGGCTCATTACTACCTTTTTCTTGCTGCCAATCTTTTTTTAGCTCTTTATATTTTAATTCGAGTCTTTTTTCTTTATCTCTTAATTCTGCAGCTTTTTCAAATTCTTGATTTTTAACAGCTGACTCTTTTTCTTTCCTTACTTCATCTAATTTTCTATTAATATCTTTGAACTCATCAGGACGTGTATTGTAATTCAACCTTACTCTGGAAGCAGCCTCATCCATTAAATCTATGGCTTTATCAGGCAAAAATCTATCTTGAATATATCGATCTGCCAATTTAGCTGCTGTCATAATTGTTTGATCAGGAATTTTCACCTTGTGGTGAGCCTCATACGCATCTCGTAAGCCTTGTAAAATTGATATTGACTCTTCTACAGTATTTTCTTCAATTAATATAGATTGAAACCTTCTCTCCAGTGCAGCATCTTTTTCAAAGTGCTTCCTATATTCGTCTAGAGTAGTCGCGCCAATAGTTTGAATTTCCCCTCTAGCTAAAGCTGGCTTAAGAATATTGGCTGCATCAATAGCACCTTCAGCAGCACCTGCTCCAATTAAAGTATGAAGCTCATCAATGAACAAAATAACATCGCCACTACTCTTAATATCGTTCATTACGCTTTTTAATCGTTTTTCAAATTCTCCTCGATACTTTGTACCTGCTATCATGGAGCTCAAATCTAAAGCAACAACTCTTTTATTTAGAAGCGGATCCGGAACATTTTCATTATTAATTCGTTCTGCTAAACCTTCAACTATAGCTGTTTTCCCAACTCCTGGTTCACCAATTAAAACGGGATTATTTTTAGTTCTTCTACTCAAAACTTGAATAACTCTTTCAATTTCTTCGTCTCTACCAATAACTGGATCCAGCTTTCCTTCTTCTTCTAAAGCGGTCAAATCACGACTATACTCATCTAGATTTTTTGTTTTACTACTACCTTCAGAAGGAAGCGAATTAGCTTTATCGCCTTCTCCAATTATCTGTAAAACTTTATCTTGAATATTGCTAGGGTCACCACCCAATTGGGAGATAATATTAATTCCCACACCCTCTCCTTCTTTTAATAACCCTAATAACAGGTGTTCAGTTCCAATATAATTATGATTTAACCTGCGTGCTTCGTCCATAGACAAATTTAATATTTTTTTAGTTCTTGGAGTTAAACCAATTGATTTAATATGCTGATCTGTTGGGTTACCTTCACCAATAATGCTTTTAATCTTTTCTATTACCTTATTTCTAGTTATACCTTTATCTGCCAAAACATTTCCAGCAATTCCATCTTCTTCTCTAATCAAACCAAGCAAAATATGCTCAGTACCAATATAGTTATGATTTAGTGTTCTCGCTTCATCTTCAGCATATTTTAATACTTTTCTTGCTCTTTCAGTAAATCTATCAAACATAAAACCCACCTCCACAATAATTTAGTTAGTTTTACTTATTAATCATTTGCTTTCTTCAGTCTTTAAAATTACTTCCAACATAGATTTAATCAATCTTCCTCTAACAAAATCTCTAGTAGGAATTTCAGTACCAATGACTCTACGGTGGACAACTACATCCATCAAGGATTTTTCTCTATCATTAATTATACCATTTTCATAAAGTCTAGAAATTATTCCTTGAGCTTCCCTCTGAGTTAATGGTTGTTCCGCCTTGGCTATCATCTTTCGTAAAGATTTATCTATTGATTCAATTGAGATTTTAATTATTCTTATATAACCTGCTCCGCCTCTTTGGCTTTCCACTATAAAACCTTTCTCTGTTGTAAATCTAGTATTCAATACGTAATTTATTTGGGAAGGAGCACAATCAAACTCCTCAGCCAACTGATTTCTTTTTATCTCAGTCTTTCCTTCCTCTTTTTTAATTAATCGAGATAAGTATTTCTCAATTTGATCAGCAAGGCTCGTCATAAAATCACCCCTTACTTTGACTTTTTTTGACCTTCTATTAATATAATAAGTATTTTTTAAATAAATTGCAAGATTAATTATTACTAATAAGGTATGATTACAGAAGTTTTATTAAATAAAGATAGTAATTCCTTCATGACATATAGGTTTCTAAATAATAAAAAAATCTCTGCCCAAAAGCAGAGATAGGAAAAATATATAGATGTAAAAGCACACCATCAAAGATGCAAAGGGAAAAAAGAGAAGACCTCGATCTATTAGTACCGGTCAGCTGAATCTGTTACCAGACTTACACCTCCGGCCTATCTACCTGGTCATCTTCCAGGGATCTTACCTCCATTACGGAGAGGGATACCTAATCTTGGGGTAGGTTTCACGCTTAGATGCTTTCAGCGTTTATCACTACCATACGTGGCTACCCAGCTATGCTCCTGGCGGAACAACTGATGCACCAGCGGTATGTCCATCCCGGTCCTCTCGTACTAGGGACAGCCCCCCGCAAGTATCCTACGCCTGCGACGGATAGGGACCGAACTGTCTCACGACGTTCTGAACCCAGCTCGCGTACCGCTTTAATGGGCGAACAGCCCAACCCTTG
>JBNJDR010000013.1:0-45764 GCA_051745085.1 Bacillota bacterium
TTAGAAAAAGAATTACCAAACATAATAATGAATTGGAAAAGTTAAAAGCAAGAGGTTGGAATCAATAACTTATACTTAATCCCATTTATGAAAGGTCCCCGGCGATTTTCGCCGGGGACCTTATTTAATATATATTAAATTTCCCTGTTAATTAATGTTGAAAAAAGCTGACCTGCCTGCGTAAATTGCTGTATCACCTAATACTTCTTCGATCCTGATCAGTTGATTATATTTAGCAACCCTTTCCGATCTAGCCGGAGCACCTGTTTTTATTTGGCCTGTATTCATAGCTACAACTAAATCAGAAATAGTAACATCTTCAGTTTCACCAGACCGATGGGATATTACAGAGGTAAACCCGGCTTTTGTAGCCATTTCGATCGTATCCAATGTTTCAGTTAATGTTCCAATTTGATTAACTTTGATCAAAATTGAATTGCTGGCCTTCTCTTCAATACCTTTCGCCAGGCGTTCAGTATTGGTCACGTACAGATCATCTCCAACCAACTGGATCTTATCGCCTAAGGCAGCGGTTAATTTCTGCCAGCCCTCCCAGTCATCTTCATCCAGTCCATCTTCTATCGAAATGATAGGATATTTTTCAACTAAACCTTCGTAATATTCAACCATCTCAGAAGCTGTTTTAGTTAACCCTTCTCCTTTTAAATGATATTTACCATCTTCATAAATTTCTGTAGCCGCTACATCAAGAGCCAACAGAATATCTTCTCCTGCTTCATATCCAGCGGCTTCTACTGCTTCCAGGATAACCTTGATCGCCTCTTCATTAGAAGAAAGATCTGGAGCAAATCCTCCTTCATCGCCGATCCCAGTGTTTAACCCTTTTTCCTTTAGTACTTTTTTCAAAGTATGATAAATCTCCGAACCGGCCTGGACAGCTTCTTTAAATGAACTTGCTGCAACCGGCATGATCATAAACTCTTGAATATCAACATTATTATCTGCGTGCTCTCCCCCATTTAAGATGTTCATCATGGGAACAGGTAAAGTCTTAGCGTTAACTCCACCTAAATAATTAAACAGATAGATATCAGAAGCCAGGGAAGCTGCTCTAGCAACTGCCATGGAAACCCCCAAAATTGCATTTGCTCCTAACTTGCTTTTGTTATCGGTCCCGTCAAGCTCTAACATTAGCTCATCGATAAGCACCTGACTGCGGGCATCAAAACCAATAAGTTCTGGCCCAATTATATTGTTTACGTTATCAATAGCCTGTTGGACGCCTTTACCTAAAAATCTCGATTCATCGTTATCTCTAATCTCTACAGCTTCATAAGCTCCTGTAGACGCGCCTGAAGGTACAGCCGCTCTACCCATAGCTCCGCCTTCAAGATAAACTTCTACCTCTACTGTAGGATTACCTCGTGAATCCAAAATTTCTCTTGCATATACATCTGAAATCATTGTGTTCATACAAATTCACTCCTTTATTTTTTAATCAACGTATTTCCAGTCATTATCTCCGGCTTCTTTATTCCCAATATATCCAGCATGGTCGGGGCAATATCCGCCAAAATACCCGCCTCAATTTTAGCATCTCTAGGACCGCCGAGATAAGCCAGCGGGACTAAATTAGAAGTATGGGCAGTAAAGGGACTCCCATCTTCTTCGTACATTTTTTCAGCGTTTCCGTGGTCAGCTGTCAGCAAGATTTGTCCGCCTTTATCTAAAATGGCGGGGACCACTTTAGAAACCCCTGCTTCTACTGCTTCTACCGCTTTAACTGCTGCATCAAAATCTCCACTATGACCTACCATATCGCAGTTAGCATAGTTCAAAACAATCACGTCAAAATCTTCATTTTCCAGTAACTCAAGCACTTTATCAGTAACCTCCGGGGCGCTCATCTCCGGTTTTTGATCGTAGGTGGCTACCTCCTGCGGAGACTGAATTAAAACTCTCTCTTCGCCTTTATTGGGTTCTTCTTTACCCCCGTTGAAGAAAAACGTGACGTGAGCGTACTTTTCTGTTTCCGCAATTCGTAATTGTTTTAAATCTTCCTGACTTAATACCTCTCCCAATGTTTCTGTAATCTTTTGAGCAGGAAATGCTACAGGAAGGTCAAATTCTTCATCATACTCCGTCATGCAAACATAATATAAATTCTGAGGATGGGCTTCAGGCCGGGAAAACTTATCAAATTCATCCAGGGCTAAAGCCCTGGTGATTTGTCTTACCCTATCAGCTCTGAAGTTAAAGACAATTACAGAATCATCGTCCTGCATTCGGCCCTCAGGATTAATCACAACAGGTTCAACAAACTCATCGTTAACCCCGGCATCATATGAATTTTGCACGGCTTCTACTGCTGAATCTGCCCCTTTACCTTCTCCTAAAACTAATGTTTCATAGGCCAGTTGAGTTCTCTCCCAGCGATTATCTCTGTCCATCGTATAATACCGTCCACTTACGGTAGCAATCTCTCCTACACCTAATTCAGCCATTTTATCTTCCAGTTCTTTTATATAACCAACAGCACTCTGTGGAGGAGTATCTCTCCCATCCAGAATAGCGTGAACATACACTTCGGCTATCCCTTTAGCTTTAGCCAGTTCAAGCAGGCCAAAGAGATGTTTAATATGGCTGTGAACGCCACCGTCAGAAAGTAGTCCCAAAAAATGCAGGGTTGAATCGTTCTGCTTAACATGAGAAATGGCATTATTTATCTCTGTATTTTCTTTTAATTCATCATCTTCAATAGCCTTGTTTATTCTAGTGTACTCTTGATATATCACTCTGCCGCTGCCCAGGTTAAGGTGGCCCACTTCTGAGTTGCCCATCTGTCCTTCAGGAAGGCCCACAGCTTCACCTGCAGCTCCTAAAGTAGTAGTAGGGTTGTCAGCAAATAATTTATCGATATAAGGGGTTTCTGCTGCTTCAGTAGCGTCCCCCTTTTTCTGTTCAGAGATCCCGTAACCATCCATTATTATTAATGCAAGTGGTTTAGGTCTTTTTACTGACATTTTTTGATCACCTCAGCAAAACTTTCCGCTTCCAGACTCGCTCCCCCTACCAAAGCTCCGTCAATATCAGGGTGGGAGATGAAATCTGCAATATTATGGGGTTTAACACTACCTCCATATTGGATCCTTACTTTCTCTTCCAGTCCAGAAGCAATCTCAGCGATCTTTTCCCGAATTAAATGGATCGTTTCCGAAGCCTGCTCCGGGCTGGCGCTCTCACCTGTTCCAATAGCCCAAATCGGTTCATAGGCAATTGTTATTTTTTCTATTTTATCTGAATCTATTCCCGCTAGAGCTGCCTTTACCTGAAACGAAACTTTTTCTTCAGTTTTACCTGCATTTCTTTCCGCTAAAGTTTCCCCAACGCAAACTATTGGCAGCAATCCATGACTTAAAGCTGATTGAACTTTTCTATTTACATCCTGGTCAGTTTCGTTAAATATTTGTCTTCTTTCAGAATGGCCGATTATCACGTAATCTATTCCTAAATCGGTTAACATCCCCGGAGCGACTTCTCCAGTATATGCCCCTGATTCTTTCCAGTGCATATTCTGAGCTCCTACTTTGATGTTACTACCTTCGAGTTCTTTTTGAACTTCTGGCAATGCCGGCCAGGCCGGACAAACAGCCATATCTACCTCGGTAATGTCACCCACCATCTGCTTTAATTTAGATACTAACTTTTTGGCTTCTGAAGGTTTTTTATTCATCTTCCAGTTGCCAGCAATAAATCTCTTCCGCATATATATCACTCCTCTAATTCATCAAGTGCTTCTATTCCAGGTAATTTCTTACCTTCAAAAAACTGCAGGGAGGCCCCACCGCCTGTAGAAACGTGAGAGATCTTACTTTTCACGCCGGCTTTTTTAATAGCAGCAGCAGATTCTCCCCCACCAACCACAGAGTAAGCATCACTTTCAGCTAAAGCTTTAGCCAATCCAATCGTTCCTTTAGCAAACTCGTCCATCTCAAAAACACCGATAGGACCGTTCCAGGTTACTGTTTTCGCTTTCCTAATCACTTCTTTATATTTTTCTAAAGTTTCCGGTCCTCCAGAATCTAATATCTCCCAGTCAGCCGGGATATCTTCGATATTTACGATTTTATAATTACTGTCAGCCTTAAACTCCTCTGCTACAACTACATCACTTGGCAGCAGCAGTTCTACTCCCTGAGCTTCAGCATCAGCCATAATTTCTTTAGCCAGGCCTACCATATCTTCTTCAACGAGAGAGTTTCCCACTTCGAAACCCTGCGCTAATAAAAAAGTATTAGCAATACCTCCGCCTAAAATAATATAATCAGCTCGAGACATAAGATTTTTTATAACTCCCATTTTATCTGAAACTTTGGCTCCACCTATTATTGCCGCATAAGGATGTTCTGGATCGTCAACGGCTTTTCCTAAAGCTTCTAATTCCCGCTGAATTAAAAAACCGGCAATAGCAGGTAGATATTCTGCTACTCCAGTAGTAGAAGCGTGAGCCCGATGAGCAGCACCAAAAGCATCGTTTACAAAAACATCTGCTATACTGGCTAACTCTTTGGCGAAATCAGGGTCATTTCCTTTTTCTCCTGGATGAAACCGGGTATTCTCTAAGACTAGAACATCTCCGCCTTCTAACTTATTCACCGCCTCTTCTACTTCTAAACCAATGCAGTCATCAACTTTCATAACCTCCTGACCCAGCAGGTCTGCTAGCCTATCTGCTACAGGATCCATTCGATATTGCTCATCAACTTGCCCCCCGGGTCTACCCAGGTGTGACATCAAGATCACCTTAGCATTTTCATTAAGCAAAAATTTTATAGTAGGAAGAGCAGCTTCTATTCTATTATCATCTGTAACTTCACCTTTTTCTAAAGGCACATTAAAGTCTACTCTAACCAAAACTTTTTTATCTTTAAAATTAAAATCTTTTAAAGTTTTCTTCATCCTCAAAACCTCCTTTTACGAGATTTACATATATTTAGTAAGATAGCAGGTGGCAGCTGCCACCTGCTTATTATTATTTTATATTATAAGCCAACCTTTTTCATTTTAATAGCTAAATCTACCAGGCGTTTTGAGTAAGCCCATTCATTATCATACCAGGCCAGTACCTTAACCTGATTACCGCCGATTACCCGTGTATGATTAGGATCATATATTGAAGAATGAGGATCAGCAAAAATATCTCGGGAAACAAGAGGAGCTTCTGCATAACCTAAAATACCTTCCAGTCTACCTTCAGAAGCCTCACGCATAGCTTTGTGAATATCCTCTTCTGTAACATCCTGCTTTAAATCAACAACGAGATCTATCAGTGAACCCGTTGGCGTCGGCACTCTTACGGCCATACCATCCAATTTTCCTTCTAATTCTGGCATTACCAGAGCTATAGCTTTAGCCGCCCCGGTGGTAGTAGGCACTATATTTTCAGCCGCTGATCTCCCTCTGGTTATCTTCTTCCAGTTATAAGGACCATCAAGTAAGTTCTGGCTGGAAGTATAAGAGTGAATGGTGGTCATTAACCCTTTTTCGATTCCAAATTCTTCTTCCAGGACACTGGTTATAGGGGCTAAACCGTTAGTTGTACATGATGCATTAGAAACGATGTGGTGCTTATCAGCATCGTATTTATCATCATTTACTCCCAGGGCAATGGTAATATCTTCATTTTTCGCTGGAGCAGAAATTATTACTTTCTTGGCACCAGCCTGGATATGCTTCTTGGCATCATCTGCATCGGTAAAGAACCCGGTAGCTTCAATGACAACTTCAATCCCCAACTCTTCCCAGGGTAATTGAGCTGGATCTTTTTCAGAAAATACCTTGATCTCCTTACCATCGATAACAATACTATCGTCTGTATAATCCACCTCTGCATCCAACCTGCCAAAATTAGAATCATACTTGAGTAAATAGGCTAACTGTTGAGGTTCTATCAAATCATTAACTGCTACAAATTCCACTTCATCATTTTCATAGGAAGTTCTAACAACTCTTCTCCCAATTGCTCCAAAACCATTAATTGCAACTTTTACACTCATTATAACACCCTCCTGTAGTAATTGATTTTTTAAATCTTATTTATATAATTCCCATTAAAGGGAGATTATCCGTTTTGCTGTTTCTTCATCAGTGACTAAAACATCTTGATATTCAGAGGATACGACAGCTCTTATTGCCTCCGCTTTATTCTCTCCTCCGGCCACAGCAATCACAGTATCAATATCTTTCAACTCTTCTAAATTCAAACCTATTGAAGGAGTTGAATATACAATATCGCCATCGATATTGAAGTAATAACCGAAAGCTTCTCCGATAGCTCCCCGAGATAAGATCTCATCTATTTCTGCCTGGTCCATACCCCGTCTGGTCGACATCTCTTGGGCATTGCCTACCCCATGGATCAAAATATTGGCCTTACTTAAAACGTCCAGGGTTTTTTGAATCGATGGCTCCATTTTGATGGCGGTGATATTTTCTACTTTTAAATTATCAGGCACCTGGAGGAGATAATATTTACCTCCAACTTTTTTGGCAATTGAAGAGGCGATCGTATTTGCCTGTATTTCTACTTCCTCTCCCAAACCACCTCTGCCTGGCACTATAATCGTATCTTCATATTTTTCCTCACAATAAGGCATCATTTCTGCTACTTGAGCCATGGTATAACCACCAGTTATTGCGATAATATCTCCTGGTTTTATTAAACGCCTAAGATAATTCGCAGCAATCCTTCCAATTTCTTTGATTAAATTGGAATGTTCTAAATTACACGGAGCTATGATGACTTCATTAACATCAATAATTTCAGAAACTTTTCTTTCCAGCCTGGCAAAATCCTTTATTTCCGAAAAATATAACTCCAGTTCTGAAATAAATTGTTTGCCTTCAGGGGTTAAAGCAACCCCGGCCCGACTAATATTTATCAACCCCTGTTCTAAAAGAAAATCCAGTTCATTTCGGACCTGTCTAATACTAAAATCCAAAGATTCAGCAAGAGAGCGTCTTCCTATAGGTTCTTCGTGATAAATTTTTTTAAGCAAAGAATATCTAACCTCAGCCAACTCTATAACTTCCGGCACTATCTTTTTTTGAATTTTAAATAAGTAATCCAAACTTATCACTCCTAATATCCTCCGCTGCAGCTCCGGGAGCAAATCTGTCCAGCTTGTACAAATTTGACCCACATCAGTCAAAAAAATTTCTCTTCAACTTAAATTATATTATAAAATGGACAGAAATGCAAGGAAAAAATTAACCCTAACACCTCTGCCATTTTTTGCGCTGGACTGAAGATGGTATCTCCAGTTCATTTCTATATTTAGCTACAGTGCGCCGAGAAAGCTTTATGCCTTCTACCTCCGTTAATAAATCTGCTAATTTACTATCACTTAATGGTTTATCCTCATTTTCTTGCTTAATATATTCGGCCAGTAACGCCTTAACACTTGCAGCTGAGTTATTACCGATTCTACTGGCGAAAAAGAATTTCATCGTGTAAAGCCCCCTGGGAGTTTGAATGTATTTCCCGGTAGTAGCTCTGCTCACAGTTGACTCGTGCATCTCAATTTCTTGAGCAACATCCTGCATGGTTAAAGGTTTAAGAGATTTGATGCCGTTTTCGAGGAAATCCCTTTGTTGCTCAACTAAAACTCGACTTATTTTTAATAAAGTCATCCGCCTGTGTTCTATAGCTCTAATTAACCAAATCGCCGCTTTAAATTTCTTTTGCAAAAACTCTTTGGTCTCTTCATCCCCGGACTGCTGCATCATACGATAATATTTAGGATTAATTGATAAAATAGGACTTGTATTCTGGCTTAATTCTACAATATATCGATCCTTAACTTTGCGGATTATTATATCTGGTTCAATATACTCGGCTCTCTCTTGATTATGAACATAACTTGCTGCTGGTCGTGACTGCAAGTTTTTAATCGATTCTAATGCCTGTAATACATCAGTTTCAGTAGTTTGAAATTTTTTCTTGATCTCTTCAATCGAAAGATTTTTCAGGTTATCCCAGCAATTAATTATTATCTGCTCGGCCAGCCAGGTATCAGTTCCCAGGGTTTCCAATTGAACCAAAAGAGATTCCTTAATACTTCTAGATCCAATACCTACAGGATCTAAATGCTGAATTTTCCTTAAAACTTCATTTACTTTAACTCTCGATTTACCAGTTTCTCCTGCAATCTCCTCAACAGAAGCAGCAAGTAAGCCATTCTGATCTAAGCTAGAAATAATATATTTACCTAACTTTAAATCATCTTCAGGTAAAACCTCATATAATTGCTTTTCCAGATGTTCATATAACCCAGGTTTATAATTTGTGTAATTTTCAAAACTGTCTTTATCTGAATAATCTACTGGTTGAGAATAAGAATTCGATTGATACTGCGATTCAATTCTAGCTTCTAAATTAAGCTCGTCTTGAGTTTCCTTTTCCAGGAGTGGATTTTCAACTAACTTATCCTGCAAATATTCATCTAATTCCAGACTTGAATAATGCAACAATTCAATAGCCATCTGCAGACGGGGAGTCATAATTAGTTCCTGGCGTTGTTCTAAATTGAGATTCATTTTAAGTTCCATTTAATTATCCTCCCTGGTCTTATCAGCTATCCTACGTAAACGTCTTAATCTATTATTAACTCCGGACTTACTAATCGGAGGATCTAATTTTTCTCCAAGTTCTTTGATAGTTGCATAAGGATTCTTCAGCCGTAATCTAGCAATTTCCTGAAGAGATGGTGTCAAATCTGATAAACCATATTCCTGCTCAATTAGTTCGATATCCTCAATCTGCCTTAGAGCAGCCTCTACAGTTTTATCTAAATTTGCTGTTTCAAAATTTAACTTACGATTTACATCGTTTTTAATCTCTTTTAATATCTTTACATCCTCCATCTTCAATTGAGCCTGCTGGGCGCCCATTAAATTAAGCAGTTTAGTAATGTTATTAAAATCCTTTAAATAAACCATATATCTATCATGATGTTCGATCATTTTAGCAGGAATATCGAATAACGAAAGCAGCTGGATCAAATCCTCAGATTGAGCATAATGGTCACATCTAAACTCTAAATGGTATCCGCTCGCAGGGTCATTAATGGAACCACCTCCGATAAATAAACCCCGCAAATATGCTCTACCTTTTCTATCTGCATGCAGAAATTCAGCTTTTATAGTAAAATCAAGCCCACTTTCCTGGGTATATATTCCTAAGTCTGCCAGTAATTTATTCAATTTAGGATGAGGAGGCAGGTTTAACTCGTATACCTGGCTTTTCTGCAGCCTGGTCCCCTTCTTTACAATTATATCAACATCCAATTCATAGTTATTCTTAAGCCAGCGAAATATTAACCGAGCAAGTTCACCATATTTTAACCTTAACTGTACTGATAATTTTTGACTGATAATACTTATCGAACCTGTAATCCTGAGCAGCGCTGCTAATTCTGCTTTCCTCTCTGAAAACGTTTGATTTTCATAACGAATCAACTCGTATTTTACTTTATCAGTAAAAGACATACATTACTGCCTCCAATTTTATTCATTGAGTAAGTTCAAAACAACTTTTGCGAGCTTTTTGGCATCATGGCGCAAATAACTTGTAGTTTGATCTTCTCTCAATAAATCTTCTTCTTTCAATTTTATATCTAATTGAGAAATTTTTTCTCTATCCACAACTACCGGAAAAGCTCCTTCTTCCTGATAGCGCTGGACAGAAGTACCTTCAATGCTCTCTTGATTAACTACAATCCAATCGAACAACCCTTCTCCAATATGATCATAAACTGTTTGCAAATGATCAGAAGCGGTGAAATTACTGGTCTCGCCTGGCTGGGTCATTACATTACATATAAAGACTTTTGTGGCTTCACTCTTTCTTATAGCCTGTTCAATTTCTTTTATCAACAAATTAGGCAGCAAGCTTGTATACAAACTGCCTGGACCCAATATGATCAATTCAGCCTCTTCAATAGCTTCTATCGCTCCTTGGGAAGGCCGACAGTTTTTAGGTTCCAAAAAAACTTTATCAATTTCTTTACCCTTATCCGGGATCAAAGATTCCCCCAGCTGTCTGGTTTTATCTTTATAAACTGCCCCCAACCTGACATTTTCATTCGAAGCAGGTAAAACCTGACCGCGAATTGCAAGTACTTTACTAGATTCTTTCACAGCAGCTTCAAAATCATGAAGAACCTCATTCATGGAAGCTATGAAAAGATTGCCAAAACTATGTCCCACCAAATGTCCTTCGTTACTAAACCTGTATTGAAAAAGCTCCTCCATCAAAGGTTCGGTATCTGCGAGGGCAACTAAGCAGTTTCTTATATCCCCAGGCGGGGGCATGTCCAGTTCCTCTCTCAATTTACCAGAACTACCGCCATCATCAGCTACTGTTACTATAGCAGTGATATTGCTTGTTTTTAATTTCAAGCCCCTTAGAAGGTTGGACAATCCAGTGCCGCCCCCCAGCGCCACTACTTTAGGGCCCTTTTGTAAGACTTCTTCCTGATAAAGGTCATCCACTAATTTCTCGTTTTCCCGGCTTAACCTGGAAATAATCCCCTTTATTGAATATATTAGGACCACGATTCCCCCTACTAAATAAAGCGAACCAAAAAAATTCATGATATAATTTCGACTTAAACCGATTGTCTCCACCCAGGTATCAATATTAAACTGAAAAAAACTATAAAGCCAGTTATCGAACACCAACAAGATCCCAATATTTATCAAAAATAAACCCAAGAGGATAAGAAAGATCCATCGTTTTAATTTTATCCCGGGATACAACCATTTAAATAATTTCAAATTTACCGCCACCTATTTGTTAATATCACGATGTTTTAAGCTAACCCTATAGCCCAAACTTTTTAAATAATCCTTTAGTCTGATAACTGAAGCAACCGAACGGTGTTTTCCCCCTGTGCAACCAATCGCAATAGTAAGGTGACTTTTGCCTTCTTTTATATACTCTGGCATCAAAAATTTCATAAAGTCAAATAAATAATCATAAAATTTATTTACCACCGGCCACTTAAAAATATAATCCTGCACTTCTTCGGTTTCTCCGGTCTTTAACTTAATCTCCTCTACATAATGAGGGTTAGGCATAAACCGAACATCGAATACAGTATCTGCATCAAGAGGGACGCCGTACTTAAAGCCAAAAGAAATAAGAGAAATGGAGATGCTTCCTCTTCCCTGGTTGACAAAAGCAAAGGACCTTTTTAATTCAGCCCGGAATTTATCCACAGAAAGTTCACTGGTATTAATGATTTTTGTCGATTTACCTTTGATTTCTTCTAACATTTTTCTTTCTTGTTCTATAGCTTCTAAAAGTCTTCCTTCTTTAGCCAGAGGATGCCGCCGTCTTGTCTCTTTAAACCGTCTAACCAAAGTTTCATCAGCGGCATCTAAAAATAAGACTTCATAATTCAAACTTTTTTGATCCAATTCTTGAAAGGTAGAAAAAAGCTCATCAAAAAATTCACCGCCTCTAATATCGCTTACAAGCGCAACTTTTTCCGGGCCAGAATGCTGACAAAGATCAGCAAATTTCAATATCAAAGTTGGCGGAAGATTGTCAACACAAAAATAACCATTATCTTCAAAAGTATCGAGGGCCAGTGATTTCCCCGCTCCTGACATACCTGTTATTATTATAAAATGCATAATTTCCACCTTTCTAGTTGACAAAGTTACTCTTTAATTTCTTTTTGGGCATAACCTTTCATTTTTTGGGATGGAGACTTCATTATTGATAAAAACTCTAATTTCGAAACCTTAACTGGTTTAGAACTATAAAAAACATCAGCGTTATCTTTGATTCTTTCTAAAGTAGCCAGTCCTAAAGCATTATTTACCGCGAAAAACCTCTTATATCCCCGGGCTTCCTCTGGCAGAGCCTCATAATAATCCATAAGAGCGGGAATATGCTGCCGGGTATTGTTGATCATCTGTTCAAGTGCTCCCAGAGCCTTTTCTTTGTGTTCTTTCTGCAAAAATTCATCTTCTTGTATATCCAATTCTTTAAGCGGCCAAAAAATTCTTTCTCGATTCAAAATATCTTCTCTAATATCCCGAGTAATATTAACTTTTTGTAAAAACAAACCTGCCTCATTAAAATTATCTTTAATTATTTTGATCTGGTTTTTCCCTGGATTAAACTTAGTAATGATAAGATCAGATAAAAACCCACCTACAGTTCCAGCTACATAATAGCAATATTCGTCTAAATTATCAAAATTATCTATTGAAAAGTCCAAATACTTCTTCATACCTGTATTCATTTCCTTCAACCAATAAAAAGAACGTGCTTTTACATAGGCATCCAATCCTTGATAAGCTTCCCAGATTAAATCAATATTTTGGGTAAGTTTTCTTAAAGATTTATCCTCAAAATCATCTGCGTAATCGACAATCTCATTAATTTCAGGGGGAGCCTTTTTATGAGCAGGATTGAAAATTTCTACCACTTTATCCATTAAAGCCCTGCGCTTTCTATCTGAAATATCAGGTAATTCATCTTCAAAGTTATCTAATAATCTGTCCTGCAAATATACTATCATTACCGCATCTTTTATCTTATTATCAAGCATAGGAATGGTCAGGGAAAAACTTCTAGACACCTCTTTTAATATATCTCGGCAAAAGCTAATAGCAGTATTATTCATCCAGTGCACTCCTTGTGATTACATAAATTAAATACAAAATAACTGCAGTGCTGCTGAGTAAGTAACCAAGCGCAACAATTAAATCTAAACGCTCCATTGTATCCTCTTGAACGCGAGGAGGAAGCTTCACAGGGTCTAAATAAGTTTGATCTCGACGTCTAACCGGCAAAACCTCTTCCTGCACTCCCGCTTCAGGGTATAAATAATCAATCACGCGAGAAGCCAGCTCTTCTTGAAAATCCTCGGGAGAATAGGTCTCTTTTAGGCTGTAGTCATGATAAAATGACCATCTGGTTGGATAATCCTTAACCGGTCTAAAAAAATCTTCACCAAAAGGGTCAAAGCCTCCCACCAGCAAATAAAGGTTGCTATCGGAAATATCCCCTATTTCCTCTTTTGGAACCTGAAAATATATCACATCTTCTTCCACCCAAACTTCAGCAGAATTCAAGTCCCAGGTAGTTCCCTGAAAATCCCAATTTAAGATGTCTCCAACTGGTTCATCCGGATCGTCACCTGGGTTCATCGCTCTAATCCACCAGCCAGAAAGTTGAATATGGAGGTCCCAGGGGAATTCTGGATTCAAGTTTACATTTGCTCCATCTCTAAATAGTTCTTCCTGTCCTGTCGTTGATTCAGTATCAAAATAAAAATGGATTAATTGATGACTAAACCCGTAAAGGCCTATCCACGGATCATCTACCCGGCCAAATTGCAGAAGAAAGAGATAGTTTTGCTCGCTTTCTCTGATACTAAAATTAATTAAATCAAAATGTTCATCCCCGGGCTGAAATACAGTCTGTTGGGGATATCTATAACTGCCAGGCCCATGGTCATCTTCCTTTTGATCCTCAATTTGATAAAATAATTGGTATTCATCTGGATTATAAGATGCTTCTTGAGCAGACAATGAAGGGTTCGCTGTCAATATAATCATCGCTATAATTAAAGAAATTTTTAAAAACATCCAGAATTCTCCTATCTACTGTTGTCTATCTTATCCATCAAATCCTCAGCAGCATTATATCCCATTTTATTCAAACGATGGTTCATAGCTACAACTTCCATGACTAAAGCTATATTCCTGCCTGGTTTAACCGGGATAGTGATCTGAGGTATTTCGATTCCTAGCAATTCAGCGTAATTTTGATCTAAGCCTAACCTCTCATACCTTTTATCTTCCTGCCAGTTATCCAGATGCACTAAAAGATCAATATTAGTAGATTCTTTTACCGCACCTGTCCCAAACAATCTTTTCACATTTATAATCCCAATACCCCGCATTTCTAAAAAATGCTTGGTAGCTTGAGGTGCTGAACCCACCAATTCTCTTTCGCTTATAGCCTTTATCTCTATTATATCATCTGCTACCAGCCTGTGGCCACGCTTAATTAATTCTATGGCGGTCTCGCTTTTACCGATCCCGCTTTTCCCTTTAATATATAACCCCAGACCATATACATCAACTAAGACCCCATGAACTGATTTAACTGGAGCTAAGCGATTTTCCATAAAACGGGTCAACTGACTGATAAAGCGGGTGGTAGAAATTTTAGATTGTAATACGGGAACGCCAAAATTTCTGGCCTGCTCAAGTAAAATATCCATCGGTTTTATGCCTCTTGTTATTATAACAGCTCGAGGATCATGTTCCATAAAAATTCTGATTCTCTTCTCTAAAAGACCATTTTTCAAACCCTGAAGAAAAGACATTTCAGTCATCCCTAATATATGGATCCGTTCAGGCACAAAATGTTTCCAATATCCAGCCAATTCTAAGCCGGGCCGTTTTAAATCACTAACTTTTATGAAACGATCTTCTATATTTACAGGAGCAAGAATATCCAAATCAAATACTTCGATAATCTCTTCCAACGATACTCGCGGGATTTTTCCAGACACATTTTCACCCCTTTATAGCGACTGCGATTGCTCCAATAACCCCAGCTTGATCTCCAAGCTCAGCTTCAACAAGTTTACAGTCTTTTGCAGATGGTGGCAAAGCATTAGCTTTAATTGATTTTTTCATCTCCGGCCAAAACAAATCTTTTGCTTTCATAACTCCCCCGCCGAAAACAAGAGTGTCGGGGTTGAACAAATTAATGAAATTAGCTACCCCAATTCCTAAATAATATCCAGCCTGATCATAAACTTCCTGGGCTAATTCATCTCCAGATACAGCTGCTTTAGCGATATGATGGCCAGATAAATCTTTTAGTTCTCCTGCATATCCTTTTAATTGGGTCTGATTTTTCGCTAACCTTGATTTAGTCTCTCTGATTATTGCAGTACCGGAAGCCATGGCTTCCAAACAACCATGATGCTGTTCCAGTCCACAGGTGGGCCCTGACGGTTCGATTATCATGTGGCCAACTTCCCCGGCTCCATCATTGCTGCCGTGGAAAACCTTCTCTCCTAAAACTATTCCCCCACCTATACCGGTACTTATTGTTATGTAAATCATCACTTCACTATCTCGCCCTGCCCCGAATAGTTTTTCTCCTAAAGCAGCAGCATTGGCATCATTTTCTAATAATACCGGCTTAGCAATCTTATCTTCTAGCATTTTAACTATAGGAAAGTTGCAAAAGGGCAGATTAGAAGTCTCATATACTATACCTTTTTGAATACTTAATGGTCCAGGACTGCCAACCCCAACTCTTTGAATATCATCCAGAGATAGCTCAGCATCTTCCCCAGCTTTATATATGCTCGATACTATATTTTCAATTATCCTGTCTTCACCTTTACTTACTTCTGTGGATAGTTTACAGCTCCCCACTATCTCGCCCTGTTCAGTTGCTAGCGCAGTTAATATTTTCGTGCCTCCCAGGTCAATACCAGCATAAAAATTCGCCATAATTAATCTTCCTTTCGCTTACTTAGAGCTCGATTACTCATTAATAAATCATAATCTTCTTGATTATAAGTATCTAAAAATGTTTTGGTACCCACGATTATTGTTAAACCAAATAAACTAAAATAAACTGCAGGAAAAAGTGGAGTTATATAAAGAAAAACTCCTGTTATCAAAATAATAAAAGCTAACCAGAGGAACGCCTGAAGCAGATTATCAGTAGCTAGAAAAAAAGAGCGTTTAATTTTATTCCAAAAGGTTAGTTTATCTCCCAGAACCATCAATCCCCAAAAATATAACTGAGTAATACTAAAGAAGATTAAAAGATATAAAAACAGAGCAGCAAGAGCTAAAAATAAAAAACCCCCATCAGCACGAGTATAAAAATAATAAATATCAACGAATAAAACAATATATATAAAGACTGAATAAAAAATCGCTCCCAATCCTGGTAAAAATGTTCCTTTAATAATATTCCAAAAACCCTTCCAGGTAAAAGATTCGCCCTGATAAATTTCAAACAATAAATTGAACCCTATTAACATCAAAGGTCCTAAAAATAATATCGGCAGTAAAAATGGTATATATAAATTAAGATATATCCCGTTGAGAGCAAAGAAGAAAATAGGAGAAATCAATAAAAACCAGAGCAGGTTTATAATAATAACTTTAAACAAGCCTTTATAATAAGTTTTAAAAACTTCCTTTAAAATAGTAAGTATTAGCACCTAACCTTCCTCCTCACACTACTTAATTATATCTAGTCCCTGTCTTCATTGCAAGAAAGTAAATATTCTAGAACCTTGGCCACGCCCCGATTGTTATTGTCGCTAGTAATTCTATCAGCTCGGGCCCTTACCTCTTCAGGAGCATTTTCCATAGCTATTCCCAAACCTGCCCATTCTATCATCTCTAAATCATTGTAATTATCTCCAACGACAACAACCTCTTCTCGATCAATCCCCATTTCCCCAGCAAGCCTGGCCAAGGTGTAACCCTTAGTGATATTTGCTGCGGTTATTTCAATAAAATATTCTATAGAAGAAGTTATATTTAAACGGTGACCATAATATTTTTTTAGATAATCTTGATAATATTCTTTTCTTTGTTTGTTTTCTTCAATTATCAATAATTTTACGGCCGGTTCCTTAATATATTCACTTAATTTCTGAGTAGTAGCTATACCCGGGTGATTTATCTTATCAGCATAATTTCTAGCATAGTCATTTTCCCAGCGATAATAATAATTCCCCTCATGATAATATTGTATGTGCAGACCATGTTCTTCAGCGAATGCTAAAATTTCTCTGGTTAAATCCAGAGATAAGGAATCTTTATAATATTCTTTACCATAGATATCTTTAACTAAAGCACCATTATAGGTAAGCAGGGGATCTTCTAGATCTAATTCTTTTGCAAAGTTAACAGCGGTCTCGTACATTCTACCTGTGGCTAATATTATCTTGAACCCTCTCTCTTTTGCTTCTTTTACTAAATCTATAACTTCGCTGTCTATTTTCTTATCCCTGTTTAATAGTGTGTTATCCAGATCAAGTCCTATTAACTTATAATCCATCAGTATCACCTCTTTACTTATATTCCCGTTAAAAAGTGAATTTCCTGCCCTACAATAAAGAAAAAGGCGCCTCTAAAATGGCGCCTAAGAATTTTAAACCTATTGAATAAGATCATTAGAATTCGTTAGTTAGTTCTAAAACCCTTTTTCTTATTTCTGCCAATTTTTCTTCGCTTTGATAATTTTTTAAAGTCTCATAAATAAACTCTCCGATCTGATTCATCTCTTCTTCTTTCATGCCTCTGGTGGTTACAGCTGGAGTCCCAATTCTGATTCCACTGGTTACGAAGGGGCTTTTGGTTTCAAAAGGAATCGTATTTTTATTTACAGTAATCGCCACTTTATCAAGCGCTTCTTCTGCTTCTTTACCGGTAACATTCATATTATTCAGGTCAACCAGGATCAAATGATTATCAGTACCTCCAGAAACCAGCCTCATTCCGTAATCCTGTAATTTTTCTCCCAGGGTACGAGCATTCCTTACTACTTGATCCTGATATTCCGAAAACTCACTACTTAAAGCTTCTTTAAAAGACAGCGCTTTAGCAGCAATAATGTGCATCAAAGGTCCACCTTGAATTCCAGGAAAGATAGCTTTATCTATTTTTTTGGCATGCTCTTCTTTACATAAAATCATGCCCCCCCTGGTTCCTCTCAATGTTTTATGAGTAGTAGTGGTAACGAAATCTGCTTCTTCAACGGGATTGGGATGTAGTCCAGTAGCAACTAAACCAGCAATATGAGCCATATCTACCATCAAGTATGCTCCGACTTCATCAGCTATTTTACGAAATTGCTTAAAATTAATAATTCTTGGATAAGCACTAGCTCCAGCTACGATCATCTTAGGCTGATATTCTTTAGCCAACATTCTTACCTGTTCAAAATCGATAACCTCTTTATTTTTTTCAACCCCATAATGAACAAAATTGTAATATTCTCCGGACATATTCACCGGGCTGCCGTGAGTTAAATGACCACCATGGGTTAAATCCATTGCTAAAACTGTATCTCCAGGAGATAGGGTAGCGAAATATACAGCTTGATTAGCCTGAGAACCTGAATGAGGCTGAACATTGACATGGTCTGCATCAAATAACTCTTTTGCTCGTTTTATTGCCAGGTTCTCCACTTTATCAACTACTTCACAACCACCATAATATCTTTTCCCCGGATAACCTTCAGCATACTTATTGGTTAAGCATGACCCTGCTGCCTCCATAACCGCCTCACTTACAAAATTTTCAGAAGCAATCAATTCAATATTATTACTCTGGCGGTCAACTTCTTCCTGGATTAAATCAGCTAGTTCACTATCAATTTTTCTTATTTCTTCCATAACTTTATCAACTCCCTATATTATCATTAATCATTACTTCTCTATAGCAAACCTTTTTCCTGCCTGGAAAACTAAAATTTTTTAAATTTAATATAATAAGTTAAATTATATTAAATTTACTTTAAATAATGTTTGCTGTTAGAATATATAATTATATGATATAAAAAAGCCGGAGCATAGAACTCCGGCAAAATAAGTAAGACTTACTGAGGGCTGATAGCTGCTACAGGACATACCGGCTCACAGGCACCACAATCAATACAAGTATCAGCATCAATTTCATAAATTTCATCACCTTCACTGATAGCATCTACGGGACATTCTGGTTCACAGGCGCCACAAGAAATACAATCGTCAGAAATCACATAAGCCATATTATTTCACCCCCTAATTAAAAAATAGAGATAATATTTTCCAACATAAATCTCATAATACTATTGCTATTATACAGATTATCTATTTATATGTCAACTTTCTATTTGTAATATATTGTAAAAGCTAACCGGAGGTTACATGCTCCTTTAGATAAGAATATATTTTTTCTGCGGTAGCCGCACTAATTCCTGAAACCTCTTGCAGTTCTGCTTTATCCGCTGATCTAATCTTAGCTAAAGAGCCAAAATGCTCCAATAAATTTTTCCGCCGCACCGGACCCACTCCAGGAATCTGGTCTAACATACTGTGGGTTAGCCTCCTGCTTCTTAATTTTCGATGATAATTAACAGCAAACCGATGAGCCTCGTCTCTAACTCGCTGAATCAAATGCAGACCAGGAGAATCTGCTGGCATCATCACTGGATTCTCTTTATTAGGAAGAAATATTTCTTCTTCTTTTTTTGCGAGACCAATAATATCGAGCTGGGCTAAACCTAGTTTATCCAATTCTTCCACAGCTGCATTCAATTGACCTTTACCTCCATCAATTAAAACTAAATCAGGCAGCGGATTATTTTCTTTTAAAATCCTTTTATATCTTCGCCTAACCACTTCTTTCATACTGGCATAATCATCTGCACCTTCAACTGTTTTTATCTTAAACCGCCTATATTGATCTTTAGCAGGATGACCATCTTTAAATACTACCAGAGAAGCAACTGTATCGGTACCTTGAATATTTGAAATATCAAAGCCTTCAATATAGGTAGGCCGATTTTCTAATTCTAGATATTCCTGAAGTTCGGTATGTTCTCTGGCCAAACGTTCATTTTGATATCTTCTCTTGATGGCGTTTCTAGCCAGGTTTTGGGCAGCATTTTTTTGAGCAAGCTCGATTAATCGTTTCTTTTGGCCGCGAATTGGCTCCTTAATATAAACTTTCAAGCCTTTTTGTTCGTTTAAAACTTTACTTATTTTCTCCTTATCATCAGGGCGAACTTCAGTCAATATTTCATCAGGGATATCTTCTGTTTGACTATAGTATTGAAGGATAAAAGAACCTATCAACTCAGGTAAGCTGTTGTTTCCTCCACCCTCTAAAATAATATAATCCTGACCGATCAAGCGCCCGTGTCTAATTATTAAAACCTGGGCACATGCTATTTCGCTATCGGGCTTTGTAGCAACAGCAATTACATCTCTATTAGACTCATCACCTGAAATTATCTTCTGCTGACTCGATATTTCTCCTAGAGCTCTTTTACCATCCCGATAGAAAGCTGCTTTTTCAAAATCTCTTTGGTCTGCTGCCTGTTCCATCTTTTTTTCAACCATTTTTAAAAGATCATCCTGCTGTCCCGCCAGGAAGTCGGCGATTAAATCAACATTTTTCTGATATTCCCCCTGGGAGATTGCGCCTATGCAGGGTCCAGAGCACTTATCAATATAAAAGTTAAGACAGGGCCTTGCCTCAGGTTTGCCGGCAATGATTTCTTTTTTACAGGTCCTTAATTTAAAAATATCCTTAACTATATCTATTGATTTATAAATCGCATCAACATCGGCATAAGGCCCAAAATATTTATTCCCATCTTTTTTTAAGATCCGAGACTTAAATATCCTGGGAAAATCATCATTGATGGTTATCTTAATATAAGGATAAGACTTGTCATCTTTCAATCTGATATTAAATTTAGGGCTATATTTTTTAATCAGATTGGCTTCAAGAATATAAGCCTCCACCTCTGTATCTGTCACAATATATTCAAAGTCATTTATATACTCGATCATAATCGAGGTTTTATAAGTATGGTTACCTTTTCTAAAGTAAGAGCGGACCCGACTTCTTAAAGATTTCGCTTTGCCTACATAGATAATATCACCAGATTTATCCTTCATTAAATATACTCCCGGGGAATCAGGTAGATTTTTCAGTTGTTCTTCTAATTCAGCCCTCACTACTTATCACCTCAATATTAGTTAACCTATAGCTTTTTCTCGATTGTTATTATTTAGAATCTGGTCTAAAAAATATCCTGTATAGGAATCTTCATTTTTTGCGACTTCTTCCGGGCTGCCCGATGCAATTACCTGACCACCCTTATCTCCACCTTCTGGTCCTAAGTCGATCAAATAATCTGCAGCCTTAATTACATCTAAATTATGCTCGATAACTATAACGGTATTGCCGCCTTCTCTTAATCTGTGGAGAACATTAAGCAGCTTTTTCACATCGGCAAAATGCAGACCTGTAGTAGGTTCATCTAAGATATATAAGGTCTGTCCAGTCGATCTTTTACCTAATTCTGTCGATATCTTGATTCTCTGGGCCTCTCCACCAGACAAAGTGGTAGCAGGTTGTCCTAATCTAATGTATCCTAAGCCGACATCTTGAATCGTCTGCAGACGTCTTTTTAATGGAGGTATATTTTCAAAGAATTCTAGAGCTTCACTAACCGTCATATCAAGTATATCAGCAATATTTTTGCCTTTGTATTTAATCTCTAAAGTTTCTCGATTATACCTTTTGCCGTTACAGACCTCACAGGGTACGTAAACATCAGAAAGAAAATGCATTTCTATTTTGATTATACCATCACCACTGCAGGCTTCACACCTACCGCCTTTTACATTAAAACTAAACCTGCCTTTTTTATAACCTCTGCGCCGAGCCTCTGGAGTATCCGCAAATATTTTTCGGATATAATTAAAGACCTTGGTATAAGTAGCAGGATTAGACCTCGGTGTACGGCCTATAGGTGATTGATCTATATTAATTACTTTGTCGAGATAATCCATACCTTCAATTTCATCGTGCTCTCCCGGTCTGTCAGTAGACTTATAATATTCCTGCATCAATCTTCTTTTTAAAATATAATTTATTAAAGTACTTTTACCTGATCCAGAAACCCCAGTAACACAGGTGAATGTACCCAGGGGAATGTCTACATCAATATCTTTTAAATTGTGCTGTCTGGCCCCTTTAATTCTCAAGAACTTTCCATTCGGTTTATATCTCTCTGCGGGAATCGGGATACTTTCGTCACCTCGCAGATACTTGCCGGTTATAGATTCTTTGGATCTAATAATATCATTAACACTACCGCTAGCTACTAATTTGCCTCCATCTTTACCGGCCCCTGGGCCTATATCTAGAATGTGATCAGCAGCCCGAATAGTATCTTCATCATGCTCTACGACGATAACGGTATTGCCCTGGTCTCTAATGTGTTCCAATGTCTTTAATAACCTGTTATTATCTCGTTGATGCAGTCCTATACTTGGTTCATCCAGGATATAAAGCACTCCAACCAACCCAGAACCGATCTGAGTAGCTAATCTAATCCTTTGGGCTTCACCTCCGGACAAACTGCCTGCTGCTCTATCCAAAGTCAAATAATCAAGGCCTACGTCATTCAAAAAGGTTAACCTATTGTTAATTTCTTTGAGTATTTCTGACCCAATTTTTTTAGATCTCTCGTCTAACTCAGACTCAATCTTATCCAAAAAGTCAAGCGCTTCTTTAATCGAAAGCGAAGTGAACTCAGCGATAGACTTGTCCGCCAGAGTTACAGCAAGAACGACCGGCTTTAGTCTCTGCCCCCCACAGACCTGACAGGAACGCTCGCTCATGTATTTTTCAAGCCGGCGGTGGGAACTAGGAGAATCAGAGGCATTAATTCTTTCTCTTAAATAACCAACTATCCCTTTAAATTTAGTTTCATGCTTCCGCGTTCTTCCGTACCGATTGGTATAAGGGAATTTAAGAGTTTTATCTGAGCCATTAACAATTATATCCACAATATTTTCAGGTAATTTTTTGATAGGTGTTTCTAAAGAAAATTTATATTCTTCTGCCAGAGCCTGTAAAAGCTGAGGATAATATCTGCTGGATGAATTGGCCCAGGGGATTATCCCCCCTTCAGCAATCGACTTATCCTTATTTAAAAGAAGTTTTTCATCGAATTCTTTTTTGATCCCCAATCCATCACAATTAGAACAGGCTCCGTACGGGGAGTTAAAAGAAAACATTCTTGGAGATAGTTCCTCCAGGCTTATTCCACAGTCAGGACAAGCAAAATTTTCACTAAATGTAGTTTCTTCTCCCTCAATCTCATCAACTATTACTAACCCTTCAGCTTGCTCCAGTGCTGTTTCAATAGAATCCGCCAGTCTTTTCCGTATACCTGATTTTATTACTAATCTATCGATTATTATCTCAATATTGTGTTTGAAATTTTTATCCAGTTCAATATCATCTTCTAGAAGATGATTCTCCCCGTCAATTCTAGCCCGAACAAAACCATTTCTTCTTGCCCTTGCTAGAACCTTACGATGTTCACCTTTTCTTCCTTTAATAACCGGTGCTAAAATTTGAATTTTACTCTCTTCTGGTAAATCAAGAACTTGATCAACGATCTCGTCTACCGTTTGAGAAGAAATTTCTTGTCCACAATCAGGGCAATGAGGAGTGCCTATCCTAGCGTACAGCAACCGTAAATAATCGTATATTTCTGTTACCGTTCCGACTGTAGAACGGGGGTTATTTTGGGTTGATTTTTGATCGATAGATATTGCAGGAGAAAGACCTTCTATATAATCAACTTTAGGCTTCTCCATCTGCCCTAAGAATTGGCGAGCATATGCAGATAAAGATTCAACATATCTGCGCTGCCCCTCAGCATAAATCGTATCAAATGCAAGGGAAGACTTGCCAGAACCGCTTAAACCCGTGATTACTACTAACTTATCCCGGGGAATTTCCACATCTATTTTTTTTAAATTATGCTCATTTGCACCTTTTACAATTATTTTATCTCGAGCCATTAATTTTCACCTCATTATATTATAAATCTAATCACGGCTATCAATCTCTGCTTCCAATTGTTTTATTTCATCTCTAATCTGAGCAGCTACCTCGTACTCTAGGCTATCAGCTGCTTCCTGCATTTCTTCTTCTAAATCGATAATCTTGTCAGTTAACTCCCGCACTGATAAAGATGAAATATCTTGTTCAATAGTCTCTTGTTCTCCATTTTTACCTGCATCATATTCTAACTCATCTCTTTCTTTTATTACCATCTCTACTGGTTTTACAACCTCTCGTACTGGTTTCTTTATCGTTACAGGGGTAATATTGTTTATTTCATTATATTCTGCTTGAATCGATCTTCTTCTATCAGTTTCTGCAATAGCTTTTTTCATCGATTTGGTCATTTTATCAGCATACATAATTACATTACCCCTCTTATTCCGAGCAGCTCTTCCAACAGTTTGAATCAGAGCTCTCTCCGAACGCAGGAACCCTTCTTTATCGGCATCCAAAATCGCCACAAGTGAAACTTCGGGCAGGTCGAGACCTTCTCTAAGTAAGTTGATCCCGACTAAGACATCAAATTTACCTAATCTTAAATCTCTTATGATCTCCGAACGTTCTATAGTGTCAATATCGGAATGCAAATACCTCACCTGGATCCCGGCTTCGGCCAGATATTCTGTTAAGTCTTCCGACATCCTTTTGGTAAGAGTAGTAATCATAACCCTCTCGCCTCTTTCATCCACTACCTTTCTTATCTCTTCAAGCAGATCATCAATCTGCCCCTGGGTAGGCCTTACATCAATTTCCGGATCAACCAAACCGGTTGGCCTAATTATCTGCTCAACGATCTGTTTACTATTTTCTTTCTCATAATCACCGGGAGTAGCTGATACATAGATCGCTTGATTGACGATGCTTTCAAATTCTTGAAAATTAAGGGGCCTATTATCTAAGGCTGAAGGCAGGCGAAAACCATAATCCACTAATTTCTCTTTTCTCGACCTATCTCCAGCGTACATTCCTCCGATTTGAGGGATGGTCATATGGGACTCATCAATCATCACGATAAAATCATCAGGAAAATAATCCAACAAAGTTTTAGGGCGAGATCCCGGTGGTCTCCCGGCCAAATGTCTGGAGTAATTTTCTATGCCAGAACAAAATCCCATCTGTTCCAGCATTTCTAAATCATATCGGGTCCGTTGTTCAAGCCTTTGCGCTTCAACTAACTTATTTTGTTTTCGCAATTCTTCTAATCTTTCTTGAAGCTCTTCTTTAATTGATTTAATGGCTTTTTGAATCTTATTTTCTGGAGTAACAAAATGGCTGGCAGGAAATATGGTGAAACTATCATGTTCAGTAAGTATTTCTCCTGTAACCGTATTTACTTCTGTAATTCTTTCTATCTCATCTCCAAAAAGCTCAACCCGTACAGCAATATCTCTATATGCAGGAAAAATTTCTAGAACATCTCCCCTCACCCGGAAATGTCCTCGAGAAAGATCAATATCATTTCTACTGTATTGCATCAATGCAAGATCCCGCATAATATCTTCCCGCGGCTTCATTTCACCTACTTTTAAATCAAGCGACAATTCTAAATAATCTTCAGGGGAGCCTAATCCATAGATGCATGAAACACTTGCCACAATTAATACATCTTCTCGTTCAAATAATGAACTTGTAGCAGCCAATCTTAATTTATCTATATCTTCATTAACAGAAGAATCTTTCTCAATATAAGTATCTGTTTGAGGTACGTAGGCCTCTGGCTGATAATAGTCATAATAACTAACAAAATAGCCCACAGCATTATCAGGAAAATATTCTTTAAATTCACTGGTAAGCTGAGCAGCTAATGTCTTATTATGAGCTATAACCAGGGTAGGCCGATTAATTTGTTCTATTACAGAAGCCATAGTATAAGTTTTTCCTGTTCCTGTGGCTCCTAACAGGGTTTGATGACGATAATCTTGCTCAAGACCTTCACATAATTTTCTAATAGCTTTAGGCTGGTCGCCTTGAGGTTGATAAGGAGCCTTTAGGTTGAAATCTTTTCTATCCATTTATTAAAATTAACCTCCATAAAATACATAATTGCTTAAACCTATTATAATACAATACAGATGTTTGTCAAATTATTGTATTCTTTATCCAAAAAAACGGCCTTCCCATAAATGGGAAGGCCAGGCAGGAGTTAATCAGGTTTGGGTTAGGGGGGAAACTTTAATAAACGCCATTTAAACCTTGAAGTGCATCTAAATTATTATCATGTTTTAGTTTTCTCATCGCAGCTTTTTTATATTGTGTATCTTCCAGCATCATAAATTGTTCATATCCATCTAATTTCATTAATAATCAACCCCTTTACTTAAGGTTAAATTCATTATATTATAGTAGAGTAATTTTGTCAAGTATTATTTAATTTTAACTGATATATTTTTTATTTCTTTCGGTATACTTATTAATTAAATCATGTCTTAATTCTGCTACTTCTTCTTCTAGTTCAATTATCCTTTCACCGATAGGGTCAGGCAAATTGGCATGTTCTAAATCCCGGGCTGAATGAATTCTCTTTCCATTATATTTTACGATTCTTCCTGGTATACCGACTACAGTTGAACCAGCAGGAACCTCAGACAATACCACAGAGCCCGCTCCTATTTTTACATTGTTACCTACGGTAAATGAACCTAAAATCTTAGCCCCGGTTCCTATAATTACATTACTACCAATTGTCGGGTGCCGCTTACCTTTTTCGTTACCTGTACCACCTAAAGTTACCCCCTGGAAAAGGGTAACATTTTCTCCGATTTCTGTGGTTTCTCCAATAACTACTCCCATACCATGATCAATAAAGAATCCTTTTCCTATCTCTGCGCCAGGATGTATTTCTACTCCAGTGAGCAGCCGACTTATCTGAGAGATAACCCGGGGAAGAGTTCTCAAACCGATTTCATAAAGTTTATGGGTAAAACGATGAAACAAAATGGCATGAAAACCTGAATAAGCTAATAAAGCTTCTAATTTATTATTAACTGCAGGATCTCGAAAAAAAATGGCGTTAAAATCAGCTTTTATTTTCGCAAACATAAAAGCACCTCCTTAATCCAGTTGGTTAAAACCAACTTCTTTACTATGTTTAATTAATTATAACAGTTTTCTTCTAATCTGGCAAATAAAAAAGGCCTCTTCAGGCCTTTAGTTTTGCTCTTCTTTTAATCTTTCGTTTATTTCTAAACCTGTATCAGTAACTGCCAGACCACCTTCAGACGTTTCTTTTAATGCCGGAGGTAACTGCTGTCCTATGCTTTTCATAGCATCAATAACTTCATCAGGAGGTATTACACTTTTAATCCCGGCCATAGCCATCGTGGCAGCGGTCAATGCATGACCTGCTGCAAAACCATTTCTTTTAACGCAGGGAACCTCCACTAAACCTGCAACTGGATCACAGACCAATCCCAACATATTTTTTAAGGCCAGCGCAAAAGCCTGTCCGATCATATCGTTGCTTCCTCCAGACAGATAAACAGCTGATCCAGCTGCCATGGCAGCCCCAACCCCACATTCAGCTTGACATCCTCCGGCAGCTCCAGCTAAAGTCGCTTTTCTAGCTACCACTCTGCCTAAAGCTGCTGCCACAAATAAACTCTTTATAAGCCTATCTTCTGAAAGATCCATAGCTTCAGAGATAGCAAAGATAACAGCAGGTACTATTCCACTTGAGCCGGCTGTCGGGCTGGCTACTACCTTGCCCATACATGAATTTATCCCTGCCACAGCAATAGCATATACAGCAGCTTTTTGGTGAATTCCTGTTTCCCAGGGTGAATTAAATTTTTCTAATATAGAAGCTTCATCTCCGATTAAGCCACTGCGGGACTTTACAGTATTTTTTTTACCATCTTCAATAGCAGATTTCATTACAGTCAGGTTTTCGCTCATTTTTGCATATATCTTTTCTTTTGTTTGATCTGATTGATAAGATTCCACTTCAACTATAGCTTTAACTAAATCACCTTCATATTCTTCTGCCAGCTTATATAAATCTTGTATTGACGAATATTCTAAATTCATTATTGCCCTCCTTTATTGCAACAAGATGATATAATATAAATCCTATTTTATAAGGAAGGGATATACCTAACTTGTTTAATGTTATTGGTGTTCTGTAAATGCCTTATTGTATAATCGGAAACTTCCTCATCTAATTCAATAATAGCCGAGGCAAGTGCTCCTTTAGCTCTTCTAAAATCCTGCATGAAAGCAATATTTAATTGATAACTACCTAAAATTGATGTTATCAAACCGACCAGGCCAGGACGATCATGGTGTAAAATCCAAAGAGTAGGCAAACTACCGGTTATGTTAACCTCATATTCATCTATCTGTTTAACCTTAATATTACCTCCACCTATTGAACACCCTATCATGCTGATACGGTTCCTGTCATTACTCAACACTATCTTAACTGAATTAGGATGAGCATCTGCTAACTTGATATTCGAGAATTTAATCTGCAGTCCTCTACTTTTTGCAATTTTTAAAGCAGTTTTAATCCGTTCATCATCAGGAGTAAAGCCTAAAATGCCTCCAACTAATGCTTTATCGGTCCCATGGCCTTTGCCCGTACTGGCAAAAGAACCATGCAGGTAAATCTCGGCAGAGTTAATTTCTTCTGCAAATATCAGTTTTGCTATTCTTCCTAATTTTGCTGCTCCAGCGGTATGAGAACTTGAAGGGCCGATGATAATCGGCCCCATTATATCAAATATACTATTAGACAAAACAATCACTCCTTACTCTTCATCATTTTCTTCTATTTCTGAATCATTATTTTGTCCAAACTCTTCTTCATCCTGTTCTGGTAAAAAACCGTCTGGTTCAGGCCAGCTGCCTTCTTCCATATAATAATTAATCGCTTCGATAGCAGTATCTAATTGATTATCTTCTTCAGGGTCTTCCTCCTGGGGCTCAAAAAAGAGCTCATAGTCAGGTTCTATACCAACTTCATCAATTAAATTTTCACCAGTAGTATAATACCTGGCCGTAGTTAGCCTTAAAGCAGAACCGTCATTTAGAGGAAAAACGCTTTGAACCGTTCCTTTTCCAAATGTCTGAGTGCCTAGCAGCTTTCCCCGGTCTGTATCTTTAACATACCCTGCCACGATTTCTGAACCACTGGCACTACCTCTATTAATTAAAACTATAAGAGGTAACTCAGTGGTGTAAAATTCTGGATTCACATCATAAACCTGAGGATCACCTTCTCTTTGTTGAACTGTCAAAACGGTTCCTTCCTCAGCAAAAATACTACTTACATCAACTGCTTCATCTAAGATTCCACCAGGATTATTTCTTAAATCTAAAATTAAAGCTTCAGCACCTGATTCTTCTAATTCTTTAACTGCATCTTCTGTTTTCACAGCTGTTTCCTGTAAAAATTGGCTGATCGAAAAATAACCGATATTGTCTTCATACATTTCAGTTTCTACGATTGGAACTTCTATAACAGCCCGAGTAATATCGACCTCGATGAGCTCATCTTCATCTTCACGTTCGATCGTAAGAACTAAGTCTGTACCAGGTTCACCTCTCATCAAGTCAACAGCTCTTTCCTGAGACATTTCTGCAGTAGGTTTCCCATTAATTTCAACTATAACATCTCCAGCTCTTAACCCTGCTCTTTCTCCTGGGGTATCGGAAATAGGTGAAACAATGGTTAATCTATCATTTCGAATCGTAATAACTATCCCTATTCCACCAAATTCCCCCTCAAATTCTTCCTGCATATCCTCATACTCTTCTGAAGTCATAAAAGTTGAATAGGAATCGATCTCTTTCATCATACCTTTAATCGCACCTGTTAACAACTTATTAACCGACAAATCTTCAACATAATAATTATTTATGATCATTAAGATATTCTGGAAATTTTGAATAGTGGCATGTTCGCGCATTGGATTTTCTTCATCTGCAGCAAATCCGATTCCTCCACCGATCAAAACAATTAAAATTAAACCTACTGTTATTTTCTTATAATGATTCTTTAACTTGAACATTATAAACCACCTATTCCTTTTTATGAATTTAGTTAACCCTTTGCAGTATCGCCTTTAATAAAATGATCAACAAAAAATGAGGTAATACTAATATTCTTTTCCAGCGAGACGGCTCTTGCATAAATCTAAACAGCCATTCCAGATATAATCTCTGCATCACTCTGGGAGCTCTTTTTTTGCTGCCCGCAAATATATCAAGGCTACCACCAATAGTTAAAGCAACTTTAACCTGCAGCCTATCCTTATTCTCGAAAAGAAATAACTCCTGTCTGGGGGCCCCCATACCGATCAACAGTATATCTGCTCGAGCCTGAGCGATCTCACCAATGATTTTTTCTCTCGTTTCATCATCCAAGTAACCATGATGGTAACCCTTGATCTTTAAATCAGGATAACTCTTCTCTATATTATCTGCAGCTTTACCAATTACTTCAGGTCCGCCCCCCAACATATACAGGGATAAACCTTCCTGATTTGCTAACTGCAGCAATCCTTTCATTAAATCAAACCCGGCTACCCTTTCTTTAAATTTTACCTTATCAGGCAACAATTTAGAAGCCAATAAAATACCACTACCATCTGGAGAACTGAGCCAGGCACTATTCAACACCTCTTTAAAGGCATTATTTTTTCTAGCCTGCATAACAATTTCAGCATTTGGGGTTACAATATATCTACAATTATATTCCTGGTTATGTTTAATTTCAAGGTAAACCTCATTAATAAAGTCTTTCAAGTAATAATTATTAAATTTTATCCCCAAAATATCCTGAATCTCTGTCATCGCAGAGCCTCCTGCATCATAAAATACTTTCTAATAATTTTTCTAATTCCTGCTTTTTCTGTTTAGAAAAACTAAATAATTCTTGTTCTATAATATTTTTGTTTTGAAGCAGAAAATTCAACCGCTCATTGAGAAGATCCGGTTTTATTAAGTCGGTTGTTCCAACCGGTTCCCAATTAAGTTGTTGTAAAAACCCGTCAATTTTTGGATCGTAACTAACCCCAAGAAATGGAGTTTTAGAAATAGCAGCAAATATTAAAGAATGTAGTCTCACTCCCAGTAAAATATCAATCTCTCCGAAATAAGCAAGCATTTCTTGGGGATGATGAGCAGGGCTTAGAATTTTTATGTTTTTATTTTCCAAATACCCCTCCAGATACTCTGAAACCTCTTCATCTTCACCTTCATGAAATGGAATTAACATTATTTCAACTTCTTTATCTTTACAAAAAGCATCGACACCTTCAGCTAAAGCATGAATATATTCATTACCGGCCCAGGGACGAACTGAAATCCCTAATTTTACTGGAGAATCAGTACCTAATTTTTTGATTTGTTTCTTTTCTGAAAAAAGTAAAAATACTGGATCAGTTGTAATCCTAATCCTTTCTGCTGGGATGTTGATCTCCCTTAAAAATTTATATGACTTTTTATCACGAACCGAGATATCATCCAGATTCTTCAATACATGGTAAGTAAATTTTTTAATTATATTACTCTTTATTGGGCCCACGCCCTGACAACAGAACACAATTTTATTAACAAATAATCTAGCTAATCGAATAATACCTAGATAATATATCGGAGACCTAAAGCTGGTACTGTCTTGAAGGAGACTACCTCCGCCCGAAATAAAAGTATCAACCCGTTTTAGTTCGTTAATTATTTGAAAAATATTATTTCTATTAATGGCTCTAACTTCGTATAAAGAAGATGTTTTATCGGGATTTCCTGATAAAACAGTAATATTAAGATCAGGTTCAAGATTTTTTAAGCCCTTTATTAAGCTATACAATATAGCTTCATCCCCAATGTTATCATAACCATAATACCCAGATAAAATTACATCTTTCATTATCATTATGCCTCGCTTGAAAAATCTGTATTTTGCCAATCATCATAGACTTTATATAGCCCGATCAAAATTAAACCATAAACTATGGCAACGGGAACCGCCAACCAATAACCATGAGCGGTTCTAATCACACTCGTTAATAAAGGCGTATGCAGATGAGAAAAACTATTTATAACCGTAATCTGCCCGATGGTGGCCATTATAACCATAACAAATTTTAATAAGGGGATAGAATAATACAATTTCACCAGGGGTAATAAAAGCAAGAAAGGGTGGCCAAACAAAAATTCTTTGAATCTTGGCCGGATTATTAAAATCTGTTCTAAATAGTCCCTTATTATTAATTCCCAGGGCGGAACCGGAACCAAAGGAAGATTGCCTGTTCTGCCTACATAAACAATCAAAACCACAAACGCAGCACCAGCCAGAAGAATATGTTTAAATTTAAGTACCAAATTTAAGCTTTGATCAAGGTACCTTTTCATATCATTAAAAGATTTCATCTTACGTTCTTTAAATAAATAATATATAACAGTCAAAAATAAAGGAGCAATAAAAGCAATTTTAACCCCTCTAAACACTTCCACCTGGGTATAAAATTCCGGAGAAGAAAGAATGGTAGCTAATAATAAACCCCCAAATAAACTAAGAGAAACTGCCTTTAGTAAAGAAACAATTGAATTCTTAGAAAAAATATCTACAATAAAAAAACTACTCAAACTTGGAACCAGCACAGCCAGAGCTAAAGCTAATATCTGTCTGATTAATATTTGGTCAAGAACATAATAAGCTGCCGAAAAAAGAATTACTCCTGTAAATAATAAGGAGGAATATAAGCCAGTCGGTACATGGTCTCCCAAAAATTTGTTTACAAATAAAATGCCGAGCAATATTGTGGCAACAGCTATAGCAATTATCTGCCAATTTTGTACTGAAGGTGAAGTTAGCGGAACAACAGAACCAGACTGAAAATTAGCTTCCTTTAAACCCTCCGTTATCCCCTCTATCAAATCAATTTGGAGGTGACCCAGGTTTTCCCCGGGCCGAGTTATAGGAATACCGCGTAGATATAAATAACGTACATTTCTATCCCGAGCAGAACGGACATAGCGGTTAATTATCCTCTCTCCAGAATACTTAGCCATTTCATCCTGTTGGATACTATGAACCCTGACAATGTTATCTAATTGTTCTGAAGCAAGATCATTTGCCCCATCTTGATCGGCAATAAATGGTTCAATCATTCCATATTTTAAGCCTAATTCTGATAATATTGCAGCAGTATCATCTATATTATCTGGATAACCTGCCACTTCATCCCCGCTAAATATTACAGTTTGAACTCCTTGAGCAGCACCTTCTGCTAATAATATCTGATTCAATATCTGCTCTGGTTGATCAGATAACCTGATAACAGAAAATAATTCTAACTCTTCGATTTCTGCAAAAACTGCTGAATCATATCCTGGAACTAAATCTTCTAAATCTTCATGCCAGCGGGGAAATAAAACTAACTTGCCTCCCTGCCAGTCTTCCACTTCTACTTCATAAGTATTTTCCCACCCTGTTTGAACGGCAGAGGAAAAGCGGCGAGATATGGCAGGAGACATATAAATAACTGCTCCCTTTTCAGGAGGCAGCAATTTTGTTTCGTTTAAAAACTGAAACAGATTATCGGATAAACCGGGCAAGTCACCCTGCCTCCATATAGAAATTTGTCCCTGTTCTTGCAGATCATCAAGAGAATCAGCTGGCAGAGCCGCTCCTGTTAACCCCGCATTCTGTAACATTTCCAAGCTTAAATCTTCTCCTGTACGCTGCAGATCAATTAACTCTCCCATATCTAATATAAGTTCATAATTTTTATTGTCTTCTTCCATATCAATACGATCCAGCATAAAGGGAATATTTATTACTAAGATCGCCAGCAGTACTATAAAGAGAGCTTTTTTCACTTTTTACTCCGCCTTTCTATTCTGCAAATAAGCTTCTATGAATTCATCTATATATCCATCCATAACCTTGGACACATTTCCTTCCTCTAACCCCGTTCTATGATCCTTAATGAGATTATAAGGGTGAAATATATAAGATCTTATTTGACTTCCCCAGGCGATCTCTTTGTGATCACCCTGGATCTCATCAATTTTTTCCGCTTGCTCTTCCTCTTTTAATTCTATCAATTTTGAAGTTAAAATTTTCATCGCCATAGCTTTGTTTTTATGCTGAGATCTTTCATTTTGACACTGGACTACGGTTCCAGTAGGTATATGAGTTATCCTAACAGCAGAATCAGTTTTATTCACATGTTGTCCTCCTGCCCCGCTTGCTCTATAAGTCTCAAGTTTAAGATCGCCTTCATCGATCTCAATATCGATATCATCATCTAATTCTGGCAAAACATTTACTGAAGCAAAAGAAGTATGGCGTCTGCCCGAAGAATCAAAAGGAGAAATCCGGACTAACCTGTGAACTCCTTTTTCTCCTTTAAGAAAACCAAAAGCATATTCACCTTCCACAAGCATGGTTACTCGCTTTATCCCAGCTTCTTCTCCTGCCAGAAAATCAAGCATTTCAGTCTTGAAACCTTTCTTTTCAAACCAGCGTTCATACATCCGCAAGAGCATTTCCGCCCAATCCTGAGATTCGGTTCCACCTGCTCCTGGATGTATAGAGACGATGGCATTATTCATATCATATTTTCCCGTGAACTGCAGTTTCAACTTAAGCTCATTCAACTCAGCATCTAATTGATTCAGCAGATTCTTTAAATCATCTTCTATAGAAGTTTCACCTTCTGTGATTAATTCTAAATATACATTTGCCTCATCAAGTTTTTCATCTAATTCATCGATCAATTCCAATCTATTCTTGATTTGATCGAGTTTTTTAGCTACTTTTTGTGCTTTTTGATTATCATCCCAAAAATCAGGACTACTCATTTTTTTCTCTAATTCACTCTTTTTAGCGCGCAGGCTTGTTTGGTCAAAGTAAACCCCTCAATTTATTAAACTTAACCTCTAATTCATTAATCTTTTCCTGATAATCCATAACTTACCTCCCACAACATCTCTTATATTTTTTCCCACTACCACAGGGGCAAGGGTCATTACGTCCAGGCTCATCTGGTTTAACCACAGGCTGCTGTTTGTTCTGACTCCCTTTATTACTTTGAGCCCTGTTCTGCCTGGCCTGGGCCTGTTCCTTTTGTAGTTGAAGAATATCAGGTTGATCAAAATTCAACTCTCTTCTGTTTGCTGGTCTATCCGTATCAATATTCCCGCTGCCTTCAATTTCAATCTTTAATAGTGTTCGGACTAAATCCTGTCTAATTGAGCCCGTCATTTCTTGAAATAGATCAAATGATTCAAACTTATATTCAACAAGTGGATCTTTTTGCCCATACGCTCTTAAGCCTATGCCCTGCCTTAATTCATCCATATTATCCAGGTGAGACATCCATTTTCTATCGATTATCCTTAGAGCTATCTGCCGGGCTAATTTATTGAACTCATCTACACCAAGTTGATTTTCTTTTTGTTTCAGCAGCCCGCGAGATTCAGCCAGGATTTTTTCCCTTACTTCTTCAGATTCCAGTTGTTTTACTTCATCCTCAGATAAAGATAGTTCAACATTAAAATTCCGCAAATTCTTCTTAAGGCCGGAGACATCCCAATCATCAGGATGAAGTTGGTCTGACATGAACATGTTTATTAAATCTTCTATTACCTGTTCCAACATACTATTAATTTTTTCGATAAGCGAATCAGAAGTTAAAACCTGTCGCCGCTGTTTATAAATAACTTCTCTCTGTTTATTTAAAATATCATCATATTCAAGTATAGCCTTTCTAATATCAAAGTTTCTTCCTTCTACCTTTCTTTGCGCTCTCTCAATCGCAGAGGAAATAAGTTTATGCTCAATTGGTTCACCTTCCGTAAAGCCAATTTTATCTAAAATGCCGCTGATATTATCTGAACCAAATAATCTGAGAAGATCGTCTTCCAGGGAAACATAAAACTGCGAAGATCCAGGATCTCCCTGGCGGCCAGATCTACCGCGAAGTTGATTATCGATCCGACGACTTTCATGACGTTCTGTACCTAATACATGAAGCCCACCTAATTCCTTAACTCCCTCACCTAACACAATATCGGTACCTCGACCAGCCATATTGGTAGCAATAGTAACGCTTTTTTTCTGCCCAGCATCTTTGATGATCTCTGCTTCCCGCTCATGATTTTTAGCGTTAAGAACTTCATGAGGAACAGAATGTTTTCTCAATCTTCTACTAAGATCTTCAGAATCTGCCACAGAAACCGAACCAACCAGAACAGGTTGTCCAATTTTATAACGTTCAGCAATATCTTCAATAGCTGCCTGTATTTTGCTTTCTTTATCTTTATAAACCAAATCAGGCATATCATCTCTAATCATTGGTTCATTGGTGGGAATAACCAAAACTTCCATTCCATAAATTTTTATAAATTCATCTTCTTCAGTTTTGGCTGTACCGGTCATACCTGCTAATTTATCATACATTCTAAAATAATTTTGTTCTGTTATACTTGCAAAAGTTTGACTTTCTTTTTTAACCTGAACCCCTTCTTTAGCTTCGATCGCTTGATGAAGTCCTTCACTGAAACGTCTGCCTTCCATGACCCTTCCAGTAAACTCATCAACAATTTTTACTTCACCATTTTTAACGATATAATCCACATCTTTTTCCATAAGAGCATGAGCCTTTAAAGATTGCTTTAATCTAGCATTCAACTGAAAGTTAGAATCATCATAGAGGTTATCAATATTTAAGAGGCTTTCTACTTTTCTTACTCCTGATTCGGTTAAGTTAACAATCTTACTTTTCTCATCTATTTCATAATCCTCTTCTTCTTGTAATTTAGGTATAATCCTATTAAAACGTTTGTAATCTTTACTCGTATCCTGAGCCGGTCCTGAAATTATTAAAGGTGTTCTTGCTTCATCTATTAAAATTGAGTCTACCTCATCTAATATTGCAAAATGATGGCCTCTTTGTACTAAATCCTTTTCTCTATAAGCCATATTATCTCTTAAATAATCAAATCCAAATTCATTATTTGTACCATAAGTTACATCGCAGGAGTAAGCTTCACGTCTTTCTTCAGGCCTCATCCCATTTAAAATAACACCCACAGAAAGTCCTAAAAATCGATAAATTTGGCCCATCCATTCACTATCTCTCTCCGCCAAATAATCGTTAACTGTTACTACATGAACACCATTGCCAGTTAAAGCATTTAAGTAAACTGGTAATGTAGCTGCCAGCGTCTTACCTTCCCCAGTTTTCATCTCTGCTATTTTCCCTTGATGGAGAGAGATACCTCCTAATAACTGAACATCAAAATGACGAAATTTTTCTTTAGTAGAACGCTGAGAAGCTTCTCTAACGACCGCAAACGCTTCTACTAATAAATCATCCAGGCTTTCTCCCTCTTGATATCTATTCTTAAATTCTATAGTCTTGTCTTTTAACTGGTCATCGCTTAATTCCTGCATCTCTGGTTCAAGAGCATTAATTTCTTCTACAAGAGGTCTAAGCTTATTCAACTCTTTTTCATTCGAATCTTTAAATAAATTTTTTAAAAAACCTAACATAATAAAATTACCACCTTGTATCAATAATTATTTATTTTGCATAGAAAAGAATATCCTAAAAAAATGCCAGGAATGAAGCACCCTGGCATTTCAGATACTCGTATTTAATTATATCATCTAATTAATATAAAAACAATTAATAGAAATTACCACATCTCCTTAGAATGTTGGTTCAATCAAACCATAATCTCCATCTTTCCTTTTATAAACTACATTAACTTCTGAGGTTTCTGCATTAGAAAACACAAAGAAATCATGATCCAATAGATCCATCTGCATAACCGCTTCCTCCACATGCATCGGTTTTACTGGAAACCTTTTGGTTTTAACTATTTTAGGTTCAAAAGCTTCAGGTGTAGATTCATCCTCTTCAAGTTTTATCTCATCTGCACCTAAATTCTTTACCTTTTCTTTGCGCCGCCGTTTATAAGCTTCTTTTTGCTCCTGGCGATTCTCTCTCATACTTCGTTTGATTCTAGTTTTGTGTTTTTGAATCTGTGATTCGAGTTTTTCCAGTACACCATCTATGGAAGCATACATATCACCGGTTTCTTCTTCACCTCGTAAGATTAACCCTCCTACGAAAGCAGTCACTTCAACAATATGACGGCCTTTTTCTACTTCCATCGAAACCTGTGCTTCCATCGGTTCCGTATCAAAATATTTTTCTAACTTATTTCCTACTTTTTCTTCCGCATACTCTTTTAGGCCAGGAGTAACATCAAGATTCTTTCCATAAGTCATAATTTTCATTACTTATCCACTCCTTTCCATTCCACTAACCAGTTAAAATAAATAATTCTGGGTATATATAATAGTTCGACATTGAAGTAAATTTTCCTCCCTGAATAACCTTTAAATATATACTATAAATATAAAAACCGGCTATCTCACAGATAACCGGTTTGGGTTGATCAATCAAAAGTCTATATTGATAAACTTTATAATTTCACAACGTTGGCTGCTTGTGGGCCGCGATCGCCTTCAACAATTTCAAATTCTACTTCTTCTCCATCCTCGAGGCTTTTAAACCCTTCTTCTTCAATGGCTGAAAAATGAACAAATACATCATCGCCATCTTCGCGTTCAATAAAACCATAACCTTTTTTTGCATCAAACCATTTTACTTTTCCTGTGTAAATCATATTAATAAATTCCCCCTAAAAAATAATTCCAATGGATGTAAGCAATATTATAAACATCCATCAATTATTAATTTATCACAACTTCAAGTATTTGTCAAATTATTTTTTTGAAGTTGAGCCGCTGCCACCGCAAACCCATAAACACTGGAAGCTCCAGCATTAATACAGGTCTCTGCTGCCGCTTCTAAAGTACTACCCGTTGTATATATATCATCTATTAAAATAATCTCTTTATTAGAAAGATCTGAACCCTTAATATTTATACAAAAAGCTCCTTTTAACACATTATTCCTTTGCACAGCATTTAATTGATATAATGCCGGGGTATTTCTCTTTCTTAACAAAGTTGTCTGGCTGTAATCCATTTTTAAGTTATCTGAAACTACTCTCGCTAATAAATCAGCTTGATTAAAACCTCTTATTTCCATTCTAGCTTTCGCTAAAGGGATCGGTATTACAAGGGGATTTAGGAGGTGTAATCTTCCTTCCTGGATAAAATCACTTAAAATCAAACCTAAGGGGGAAGCTATATTTCTCCTGCCTTTAAATTTAAAATTTAAGATTAAATCTTTTATTATTCCTTTATAATAAAAGGGAGCACTTATTATTTCAAGAAAGGAAGACCTAAAGTCTGGTTGATGATTAATAAAACTCTGTACTAAATTTAATTTATCTAAACACTCATTACATATGCCTGGAATGATAGAAAATATTATTTCCTCGTTACACCCAGGACACAGGGGAACTCCTGGAATGATTTTCTTCCAGAAGTTCATTTTAACCTACTACTCCCCGCAGATTACACTCTTCTCGAATATCTTCAACTTTCTTTCTGGCTCTCTGCAGAGCATTGTCAACAGATTTAATATTGACATTTAGTTCCTCAGATATTTCTTGATAAGTTTTATTATCAAGATATTTTATAAAAACATCATATTCCAAAGCAGTTAGATTCTTTTTGATTTCATTCATGATCAAGCCTAAAACTTCTTGATAAATGAAGATTTTTTCTAGATCATGGTTATCATCAGAAACAACTTCATTATAAGTTCTCTTGCTTTCACCTTTATCAATCGACTTGTCAAGAGAAGTCGAATTGTTTAAAGGCATATGCTTCTGCCGATTAGCTTTTTTAATCGCTGAAACCAGTTGACGATGAATACAAAGCTGAGCAAAACCCCTAAATGAAGCTTCTTTGTCTTCGCGATAATCGCGGATAGCTTTAAATAAACCAACTCTACCTTCCTGAATCACATCATCTTTATCAAGGCCTTTAATGAAAAAATATCTGGCCTTAGCATAAACAATATCCATATTCATATCTATTAACTTTTCTATTGCTTTTACTTTTCCAGCCTGAGCAGCTCTCACAACTGCTTCAATATTATCTGTTTCGGCCATTAAATCACCTCATCCTTTTGTATTATGAGATGAAATAATTTTCTCAATTATTCCACTGGTTGATATATCAGCTGTTATCTCAATGAACTTAACTTCGCCTCCAATATTCTTAACTGCCTGCCATTCGGGAAGATTTTCTTTGTTATAGTCACCACCTTTAACATAAATATCAGGTTTAATGCTATTAATCAAAGGTATACAAGTTTTGCTGGAAAAAGAGGTCACAAAATCTACACAGGCCAATGAAGCTAAAAGCTCCATCCTTTCTTCCAGGGGAAATATCGGCCGTGACTTGCCCTTTAGTTTTTTTACTGAATCATCACTATTAACTGCTACCACAAGTGAACCACCTAAGTCAGCTGCAGCTGATAAATATCTAGTATGACCAACATGAATCAAATCAAAACAACCATTAGTTAAGACCACCTTATTTGGCGAATACTTCCTTCTACTCATATTTATAATTTCAATTAAGTCATCTTTTTTGATGATTTTATTTTTCATCTGAAATGGCCTTCAAAAGTTCCTGCAATTTAACAGTAGCAACTCCCGCTTTTTTAACGACAATACCTGCTGCATAATTTGCAAGTCTTACAGCCTCTTCAACCTTGACGCCGGCTGCCAAACCCATAGTTACTACAGCAGCGACGGTGTCACCAGCTCCAGTAACATCGTACACTTCTGCTTTATTAATTACCGGAATATGAATAACTTTCCCCTGGGAATTAAATAAAGACATCCCTTCTCCTCCTCTGGTAATTAAAAGATACTCACTTTTCAAATGGTTCAAAATAAACTGACCTGCTGCAATCAAATCATCCTGGGTTTGAATATCTTTACCCCAGGCTCTTGCTGCTTCTTCTAAATTAGGGGTGGCAATAGTAATATTTTGAAAACTTAACAATTGATATCTGCTGTCAACTATTATAGGAATACCTACATCATTAGCTTTTTCTACTATCTTTTGAATTAATTCTTGATTAAATAAGCCGTATCCATAATCAGAAAGAAGTATCGCTCTAGACCCATTTAGTTTTTCGGTAAAAGAATGATAAATCTCTTCCCTTAAAATGGCATCGATCTTTTTATCAGGTTTCCTATCAATTCTAACAATCTGCTGCTGAACTAACTGCTCATCTCCAGCTACGATTCTGGTCTTCAAATTAGAACTGCTGCCTGCTATATCCTTAACTCCTGATAAACCAACCCCCCTTCCCGCTAAATTATTTGCTAAGCTTTTCCAGGGCCGATCTTTACCTGTTATGGCTAAAAGTTCAACTCTACTACCGAGAGATGCTATATTAAAGGCAGCATTTGCTGCTCCCCCTGGCCTGTATTCTCTCTTTTTTTCCTCTAAAATTAGGACAGGAGCCTCTCTTGAAACTCTTTCGGGAAAACCATACAAAAATTCATCAATTATTAAATCCCCTAAAACGAGAGAATCTCCTTTTTTTAGTTTTCTAACCGCTTTGCTTAGATTATCAGTCATTTTAACTTAAAAACCAACCTTTAAGCCTGCGCCGATGGTATTGGTTTTTCTATCCCAAAAACCATTTCCAAAAGCGATGGTCAAACTGCTATTAGTGGTAATAGGAAAATCCATCCCGATCTCATAAACAAATTGACTACTTGCTTGATTAAATAAATAATCTAAGTGACCAAATAGTTTATTATTAGTGCCCATACCGATCTCCCCTTCTAATCCCAATGAAGGTAAAAAGCTTCGATCTGCTAAATCAGTAGCTATATTAAGCCTTAAATCCAGACTTAAATTTTCCTCATTCACAAAATTAACCAGCCAGCTAGGTTGTAGATCAAAATCTTCTCCAGTATAAACAAAGAGAGTCTTCAGAGTATTTATCCGGTCTAATGTGAAGCCTAACTCAAACTGAAGAGCTTCAATTTCAGTTGTTCTAGCTCTGATAACGTAATGGGCCGTATCAAGTCTAGGATTCCAGGCATAAGTAGTAACTGAAGTCCCTATAACAATAAAAATAAGTAATATGGATAATACAATAAATTTTTTGAACATAGTATCCTCCTAAAAAACTATAATTTGGGAATGATTAAAATTGCATTTCCTATATTCCTCTCGGCACTGGGAAGATTCATGGTGAAACCACGAACTAACATCCGTGCCGATGCTCCCCCATCTAAATTCATAGCTGTTACTGCGCCCTGTTCTTTCATGAAATTTGCCAATTCCTCTAAAGTCATGCCGATACTTCTTTCCGGTTGACGTCCGTCAACTGTAACGAGAATTAATTTATCATCTTCAGTAATACCTAAAGCAGAGCGAGGTGACCGCCCATGGACAATATCCGGTTGAAAAAACTCCTGGTCTGATGTAATAGCAACTTCGCCCTCTTTGATTAAAGTCGGCCCTGCCCCCAGAGCATAATGAACTTCTCCAGGCAGGTCAGGCTCAGGTAAAAATTCATTTTTATAATCGAGGGTTGAATCAGATTTAAGAGAACCTAGAGGCCAGGATTTTTGTCCTCTCGCTTGAATAACAAAACCCTCCTGCGGAATTGTTGTTGGTGGTAATAAATGGCTTCGCTTAATACCTATAATGGTTCCCTCATTATTTAAGACAATTTCCACAGAATCAGGTTCCAGTTGAGGGGCTACTTCTCCATAATATCTATTTATAATAACTGCTTCTTCGTCAGCAGGTTTTCTATTAGCTCCGGTAATAACCAGGGAATCACCATCAGGTAAAAATAATCTCCCCTGCCAGGCATAAATACCCATATCCAAATTCCCAGCTTCATCGATTAATAAAGCAGTTCTAAGTAAGTCTCTAACCTTACCAGTTACAATCGTACCCTTTTCCATGTATAAACCCAAAGGCTTCCCGGATGACTGAAAATATCCACCATTGATACCTGCTAAAGCTTTATACCTTTCCCCGATCTGGTTTAAGTTTTCTACTTCATCAATCGTATTACCAGCCAACACAGGCTTAATTTGGTAAAATTGATTATTCAAGTCCAACTCAATTACTGTGATCGCTCTTTTACCCGACCAGGTTTCCTGCCTAAACTCTTTATATTTAAGTCCTCTTTGAATTCTCGAGTCAACAATGATCTCAGTACTGATTATTTCTCTAACGTCGAATATCTGGGCCTCAGGGTAATAATAAGTCAAAATATCCTTGCTATCAACCCCAACTGAAATCCAATCAGAAATAGAATTTATAGAGATTAAATCTAAATCGAATAATCTTATATCCGTATTTATTTTATCATTAAATGTTATATATTTACCTTCAGTACTCTCAACTACCATCTCTATTCTTCGATCAGGTCGATCGAATCTTTTAAGAACATCAGTAAAATCATCATTTTCATACCAGCCAGAAACTAAATCGGTCCTTATAAAAAGAGCTAAAATCTCAATCATCTTTTCTGAGAATAAATAATTCATATTTTTTTCTAAATGGGCTATCCGGGCTGCAGTCAAACTATCAATAGATGTTAAAAGGTTAAAATTTATCTCCGCATTGGAATAATAACCTTCTAATTTACCTTGATACCAGTTATTTTGATGAATTATCTCAGCAGGATCAGCGATAAAATGCTGGCCTTCAAATATTATCTCACCAGAGTTTCTATGAGTAGCTCTCATAATATTAGAAGACCCACTCGCTTCTCGGGTAGCGATCCAGCCTGAAAAACCTATTTCTTCTAATTTTTCTTTCAGTTCTTCGGCAGGAGGCCGAGATGTAAATCTTCCAACCAGTACTTTATATAATTCATCTTCGTAAGTTAATTCTACCTCACTAAAACCATTTGATTTAATAGCTTTAACGACCTGCTGAGCAGCTTCTTTTTGAGAAAGGGCATGAATTTGAATAGAGTAAGTTGGAGTGTTAGACTCAGAAATTTCCTTGAGCTCAAATCGATAAACATTATTAGCTTTAAGTTTTTTCTCAACAGAAGAGTGTACATTCTTGAACACAATATCTTGAGTAGGTTCTATAATAAATACATCTTCATTTTGAGATAAAGACAGTTCAACGATTTGATCCTGGTTCAATATATCATCCAGAGGACTTTCTGCTAATACTGGAAAAGAAAACAACAAACCAGCAGCTGCAATAAATAAAATTATAAAATTTTTATGTATTGAGATACCAGTTATGTTATTTTTCATCTGCTCATATCTCCCCTGGTTTCATTCAATTGATTATAAATAGAACGATTTAGATCTTTAAACAGATCCTGAGAAGCACCTGCTTTACTTATTTCTTCATCAAACATTTCAGTAAAAACTTCTTCGCCATAACCACCATCGATTATCCCACCATCAGGAATCGTGTTCCGCATGGATTTAAACATTTGCTGCTTGAAGGGGGTCATTAACAAATTTCCGCCCTGAATACTTCTAGCATCTCCCAGTGAACTCTCTTGAGCAACGATACCATCTCCAGGATTCGCGTAATGAGTTAAATCAGCAGTGACCATCACTGCAGCAATATTTCTACTCTAAACCTGATCAGGTGTGACTTCTACACCAAAGGTATCCAACATATTTGCTACACTTTGCACTGTAGCTTTGCTTCTATTTGAATCACCTGAACCAGCCAGACCTACTACTATTCCATAACCTATTAATTGATTGCCTCTTGCACCTTCTATTCTTGTAATATTACTTATTTCCACTAAAGGGTAATGCATCATTTTTTCTGCTTCTATAATTCCTGCAGCAAGCGAAAACCCAACTGCCAGCATTAATATTAACATCATAATTCTGAACAGGCTTTTATGTATTACCAATTGTTCCACTACTTAAAATATAAAATTAAAGATACGAGAAAGTATGCCCTGATCTTGTTTATCCTGGTATATATTACTATCTGTCCAAAGCGAATTAGAAATAACAGCATCTGTCATGATTATTGCTGTTAATAACATTATAACAATTACTAATAAAGTGATTTTTTTCCTGGAATCCTACTCTACAATTATAAACTTAAGCTAAAACTCGCACGATATCCTCATTTTATATCTCTGTATTCATTACTATCCACTATTTATATTTTCAACTTCGATTATATCGCCAATTCCCCCACTATTTTTGCTTTTACTCAAGCAAATAAATGTATAGTACCAATTTTCACTTCCGCTCTTATTAATTGATTATACCTTATTATTACAGGCAACTCAAGCATATCATGTCTTAAAATTTTTACTTCCTAATAATTTTTTTAAAAAACCCCGTTTTCTACATCTTTTCTTTCTTTATCGATTATAAGTTTAAACGAGGTATACTCTTGTTCTTTCTTCCTGCATTAAGTTATTTATTTCAACTTTCTTTCCCCAATTTAACCTGTATTTTATATCACAGATAAAGAAAATTATTTTCCATACTTCTCCATCAATAATTACCTCTACAGACAAGCTTTATCTACCTGCAGGTGTTTTCAAAGTATTGATGAAACTATATTCTACTTTTCTTTCAGGTAGATCTAAATCTCCTGGCCCTGATAATAATTCAATGATAACTCGGACATCATTATCACCAATTTGTAAATTAAGATCCTTTAAAATTTCTTTTTCAAGCCTTTCAATTATCTTTACTATGACCAGGCTGGGGGTCTTAGACAAGTTCAATTAATGAGAATCCAAAATAGTTTCATTCCCAGAGACTAGATTAAACTCTTCAATTTCACCTAATCTTATTCAAGAACTTGTTATTTCCATATCACCAGGAATAGTAATCTCAATAAAAACAGCATTTACTCCCAATAAACTGCTCGGTAAAATCAAGAGCCCAATAATTAGAAGAAATATTGAGATCAATTTATTAATTAGATGACTACTTCGTTTAATAAAATGCATAAAAATTTAAGTAGATCTAATTGCTCAAATATTGATTTTAACCTCCGCTAAGAAAACTTTATATTCTATAAGGATATCCCCAAAAATAAGTTGCTATCTATTAAATTTTATGATATTTTTATACTTAAAATACCTATAGGAGGTTGAATAATTGAAGAAAAAATTAAACTTACCTCATTC
>JBNJDR010000014.1:0-44988 GCA_051745085.1 Bacillota bacterium
GCTGGACTGGAAGACCACGAGGAATATTCTTTTCGCCTGGGTAGGTACACCTACCGTTGCTTTTATCTTAGGTTTATTAATCAACTATTTATTGATAAATATAATTTAAGAGAGCCGGAAACGGCTCTCTTAAATTATATTATCTACCTCATATCAACTTTCTACCTGCTTTATGAGCTTCTACTATTGCAGTTCATATTTCAACTTCAGTCAATTGGGGGCCTGGCTCAAACCCCTCTGCCAAAAGCAAAATGGGAACCTTACGTAAAAATCACCAAAAAAATGCAATTATCAAGCGAGATACTTAAATGTTGAAATATTAACCTAATACTAATCCCCCGTCTACACTTAAAATTTCACCGTTTACATAAGCAGCCTCGTCAGAAGCAAGGTAAAGATAGGCTTTAGCTAATTCTTCAGGATTACCCAATCTCTTTAATGGGGTCTTATTTTTCATTTTATCTAACACTTTATCTGGAACGGCATCTAACATCGGAGTTTCGACGAAACCAGGCGCAACTGCATTAACCCTTACTCCTTTAGGGCCCAGCTCTTTAGCCCAGGTTTTAGTTAAGCCAATAACACCAAATTTAGCAGCAGCATAATTAGTCTGCCCGATATTGCCATAAAGCCCTACTACTGATGACGCATTAATAATAACCCCAAACCCTTGATCCATCATCTGTTTAGCTGCATGCCGGGCACAATTAAATACACCTTTTAAATTAATATCTATCACTCTATCCCATTCTTCTTCAGTCATTTTAACTAGAAACCCATCTGCAGTAATTCCAGCATTATTAACTAAAATATCTATTTTATCATATTCACCGATGGTCTTTTCTATTAATTCTTCACAGGCCGAAAAATCGGATACATCAGTTTTGACAAAAATGGCTTCTCCACCTGCATCTTTTATAGTTTTCACGGCCTCTTTGCCGCCCTCTGGATCATAATCTGCAATTACAACCTTAGCTCCCTGCTTAGCAAATTCCCCAGCAACTGCTTCCCCAATACCTTGAGCTGAACCTGTAATAACTGCTACCTTACCTTTTAATCTCATTACCTATCACCCTCCGCTTAATTTTTGTTTAATATTGAGGCCAAAATCACTTTTAATTCCAGGCTTCAATTTAAACCATATCCACTCCTAAGCATAGTATATAAAACCTTAGTAACTAATAGGTAACAAAGCAGTTACATTAAGCTGCAGACCTAATATTATGAACCAGATTTCAGCTCAAATTCCTGATTAATCGCCCCCACCAGTGAAAAAACCTACTATTAATACGATCAAGGTCACTACCCCAAACAAATATAACAGCGGCAGCAGAAGATAATACCCCGTAATACCATAAAAAAGCGAAACCATAATGGCCAGAATTAGTAGAGGAAATAAACAACCATTCTCTTCTCCCATATGCTTTCCTCCTCATATTTACAACTTCGATAGCTAAGAAAACAAAAGGTTACTTAAAATTTTATACCTCTGAATTGTCTCCTGATTAAGCTTATACATGAACTGATCCCCCTGTTTTTCTACAATAAGCCAAGCCGATTCTACTAATTTTTTCAGCTGCTTTTCTACTTCTCCTTGAGAATTTGAAACATTTTCCATAACCTCTTCTCGAGTGCAAAGTTTTTCCTGGGCAGAAATAAACTTAATAATACGCATGGCATTTTGCGAGCTTAGAGAGCTTTTTAACCTACTTAACTCTGCAAAAGAAAACTCAATCTCCGGTCTTTTTGCCGTGATATAAGCAGAAAAAACCCAGTCAGCTAAGGGGTCATCATCAGTTAAATCCGACACAATTTCTGCACTATTTTCTTCAGCTTTAATGTTGATGTCAACGTAATTTAGGTCCTTTAATATATCCTCTAACACCTCAGATTTGACTGCCCCTGTTAAAAAATTAGTATAATTACTTAATTCGTCTTCTGTTTCCCCAGGGAAATCCTTTTTCTTTAAAATATCGGCTACAGCCAATCTTCCTCCTGGCTTCAATACTCTAAAAGCTTCTTTGTAAACCTTTCTTTTATCTGGCGCTAGATTTATAGCGCAATTAGACATAACCACATCTACAGAATTATTATCTAAAGGTAGATTTTCAATATCCGCATGATAAAACTCTGTATTAGTTAATTGATTATTTTCAGCATTTTCTTTTGCCTTCTCGATCATCTCTGCGGTCATATCTACCCCAATTAATTTCCCCTGCTCGCCTACAGAACGTGCAGCCAGCATAAGATCAAAACCAGCTCCACACCCTAAATCTACAACAGTTTCTCCTGGTTTTAAATCAGCGATAGAGTTAGGATTACCGCATCCCAAACCATATAATATATTTTTATCTATGCCTTCCTCAGAAAACATATCTTTGTATTTCTTTTTCACAGCATTTTTCAACCTGTCTTTTTCAAACATTAAAATCACCTCACTTCCTCTATTATACAAAACTTCACCTCTGTTTTGCAAAGTTAATCAGAAAACTCGATCAAAAAGTCCCGATGCTTTAAGGGAATAAAATTAGCCTGGAGCTTTTTATTTTTTCTTGTTTCAATCGAAATATTATTAAAAAAATCCTGCCACAACTTCTGATATTGAGATTCTTCATTTGAATATGTAAATTCAGGAAGCATATCTGCAGAAATTTCTATCCACTCTTTCCGATTCCAAATCACACACAAATCACGAGCACAATCATGAATGATCCAGCGTTGACTTTGAAATCTGCGGGCAAAATGAGGGGCAAGCAAAGATGAGATATTATACTCTGGCTTAAATGGGGCATAGAAAATACCATCTTCCAGCTGCCTAAACCGAAGAAGCCCCCGATAAAGATGGTTCTCTCTATTAACCCGCCGCGCTAACTTTTTAATGAATAAAACTGTTTCACCGGTCCAGGTATTATTGAGGTCTGTTTTGCCGGATAATCCTTGATACATATACTCATAAATAGCCAACTCTACCCCAGGTTGCTCTGATAAAAAAGCCCGATATGCCTGTTTAAATATTTCTAGAGAGAGTCTGTCTTTACAATATTTAATAACTGTATCGGCTTTGTCTCCATCTGAGTCGATTTTAACCACCCTGGATAATAGATCTGGCCGATAATCTATTTCTTTAACTATTTTTGTTGGTTTTCGCCTGGTTTTAAAAGAATCAAATACTAGAGTCATAAACCCGGTAAAACTACCATCATAAATATAGGTTATCATTTAGCCTAACAACTCCATCTTATCAACAGTGTCTCCCTGGGAAATTCCGGTCTTATTTAAGGAAGAAAATAGGTTTAACTGATGATAATCATTATTCTGCTCTTGAGCTGAAATTCTAGCTTTAATTAAGTCAGGTTTAAACGGAATACCTGCTATATATTTACCGTCACAGAGAATAAAATACCGGGCTCTTTTAATAACCGGTCCTAACTTATTTAAATTATCAATATTCAATCTGGCTTCTTTTCTAGCTGAAATAATCCGTTTCGCAGATGTTGGGCCGATGCCAGGGATACGCACTAATTTCCAGTAATCAGCTTTATTGATTTCTACTGGGAATTTATCTAAATTATTTAAAGCCCAATCCATTTTAGGATCATGCTTAAGATTAAAATCCGGGCGGTTTTGATTTAACAATTCCTCAGCCTCAAAATTATAAAATCGCAGCAGCCAGTCAGCTTGATAGAGTCTATGTTCCCGCAGCAAAGGAGGGCCGGGAATCGCTGGAAGCCGGCTGTCAGGCTTAACAGGCATAAATGCAGAATAATAAACCCGTTTTAAATTAAATTTATCATACAAACCCTCTGACAATTTTAAGATCTGATAATCTTTTTCTGGACTGGCGCCCACGATTAGCTGAGTACTGTGACCTGCTGGAACGAAGTTAGGTGCCGATTTGAATTTCTTTCGCTCCTCCTGGTTTGCTTTAATTCCAGTGCCTATCTGCTCCATCGGTTTTAAGATATCAACTGGTTTCTTTTGGGGGGCCAGGTTCTGTAAACTATCTCGAGAAGGTAATTCAATATTTACGCTCATCCGATCGGCCAGCTGTCCTGCTTGATAGATTAAACGATAATCAGCACCCGGTATGGCCTTTACATGAATATATCCATTGAAATTATAACTATTCCGTAAAATACTCAACGTCTTCAATAATTTTTCCATAGTATTATCTGGATTAATGAAGATAGCGGAACTTAAAAATAAACCCTCAATATAATTCCGCCGATAAAAATTGATGGTAAGGTCTGCCACCTGCTTTGGCGTAAAACTTGCTCTGGGCCTATCGTTTGTAGCTCTATTAATGCAATAGGCACAGTCATAAATACAATCATTTGAAAGAAGCAATTTCAATAAGGAAACACAGCGGCCATCGGAAGTCCAACTGTGACAGATTCCTGCAGGAGCTGAATTCCCTAGACCGCCATCCCTGTTTTTCCTTGTACTTCCGCTGGACGAGCAGGAAACATCATATTTAGCAGCTTCAGCAAGTATTTCAATTTTTCTTTGTATTTCCACCGCTCATCCCTCACTTTTATTTATCTATTAGTTAATCTATCTTCCACCAATTTATCAACTAAATTATCATCCGCCTGGTAAGGCAGAGTGACCATGCCCTGGTCTCCCTTATCTTTCTGCCATTCAACCATAGTTTCGACGGCATGAGGATTCTGAGCCCAGGCACGCCGGGCTACCCCGCCGTGAACATCCCAATCTAAAGAAGCTTTGATTATCTCGTCAACCTGTCTGCTTCCATCCAAAACCAGACCAAAACCACTATTGAAAGCTTTACCGATACCAACCCCGCCGCCATTACTCTGCACGACCAAAGTCATCCCTCTAGCCGCATTGCCGGCAAAACACTGGATCGACATTTCTCCCATGATATTGCTGCCATCTTTGATATTAGCCGTTTCCCGGAAGGGAGAATCAGTACCACCTGTATCGTGATGATCTCTGCCTAACATAATCGGCCCTATTTCCCCATTGCGAACCATCTCATTGAATTTTAGGGCCATCTCCACCCGGCCCTTCCCATCGGTATAAAGTATTCGGGCTTTTGAACCCACCACCAAATCATTATCTTCTGCATCTTTAATCCACTGGTAGTTATCATAATCCTGCGCTCTTCGCTCGGGGTCGATCATCTCCTGAGCTGCTTTATCAGTTTTCCTGAGATCTTCATCTCTGCCGCTCAAGCAGACCCAGCGATAGGGTCCGTACCCATAGTCAAAGCAGATTGGCCCCATAATATCCTCTACATAAGATGGAAATATGAAGCCTTTATCGGGATTATCTGAATCCAGGGCGATTTCTTTTACCCCAGCATCGTAAACCGCTTTCATGAAACTGTTACCATAATCAAAGAAATACGTATCATTATCCACCAGTTTACTGATCAAGTGATAATGTTCCTGCAGAGAAATATCTACAGCTTCTTTGAACTTATCCGGATTATATGCTAATAGTTCCCTTGCTTCTTCATAACTATATCCCGCCGGTATATACCCTCCATTATAAGCATCATGACAGGAAGTTTGATCGGACAGTAAATCCACCTTGATGTTGTGGTCAACTATATACTGCAGTAAATCCACGATATTCCCATGATAAGCTATTGAAACTGCCTCTTCTCTATCTTGATAGTCTTTTGCCCAGGTAAATACTTCATCTAAATCTGCCGACACCTTACTTAACCAGTTCTGGTTTTTTCTTGTCTCAATGGCAGACTTGTCTACCTCAGCAATAATACCAACACCTCCGGCTATTTCTATAGCTTTAGCCTGAGCTCCACTCATGCCCCCGAGCCCTGAAGTAACATAAAGCTGACCCGCCAAATCTTCATCTGCTTCATTATGCAAAAACTTTCTTCCCGCATTTAAAAGGGTAAGATAAGTCCCATGCACTATACCCTGGGGGCCGATATACATCCAGCCTCCTGCTGTCATCTGACCGTAATTTGCCACCCCTAATGCTGCTGCTTTATTAAAGTGATAGGGATCATCGAACATCCCTACCATCAGGGCATTTGTGGATATCACCCTGGGCGCATCTGGTTTAGAAGGAAAAAGCCCAACGGGATGACCGGAATTAACTACTAATGTTTGTTCCTCGGTCATAATCTGAAGGTATTTTTTGATCAACCTATACTGCATCCAATTTTGACAAACCTGGCCTGTCTCTCCGTAAGTAACAAGTTCATATGGATACAAGGCAACATCAAAATCAAGATTATTATCGATCATCAACTGCAGAGCTTTACCCTGTAACGTATTCCCTTCATATTCTTCAACCGGCTTAGCTTTAATATTGCCTTCCGGCCGATAGCGATAGCCGTATATCCTGCCTCTAGTTAATAATTCATCCAGGAATTCTGGAGCCAGAGTCTCATGTAAATTCGCTGGAATATATCTCAGGGCATTTTTCAAAGCCAGTTTAATCTCTTCCTCGTTTAAATTCAACTGCCGCTTTGGAGCCCGCCTAATTTTAACCTTAAATTCCTTTTTCTCCGGTAACTCATCCGGCAATTTGACCTTCATCACCTGATCTACCTGCAAATTCAGTGGTTCTTGATCCATTATAAACACTCCTCCCATGATTATTTACTTCTCTTTTATCCCGGGTAATTCCTTCTCGAAGTTTATCTTTTATTACTTGATTTTGGTAATTAAATCTTATATAATCATATATGCAGAAAATTTCTACAAAATAAGTTTCAGGAGGGGATATTTTGATTACTAATTCAAGAAAAAGTCAACTGAAGATTCTCAGTATTGCGCTTGTGCTGGCCTTCGTGGCAGTAGGTATCTTCACAGGACCCGTTTCTGCCCAGGATGATGAGTATACGCTCACGATAATGGGTACTTCTGATTTGCATCAATATTTAGTCCCATATGATTACATGAATGACGAACCTTTTGATAATTATGGGTTCTCTAAAACCTACACCCTCATCGAAGAGGTCCGCGCTAATTCCGAATACTCCATACTCTTAGATGCTGGCGACAACATTCAGGGAAGTATGATCGGCAATTACGAAGCCCTGGTAGATCCCATCAAATTTGGCGAGTCTCAAACTATTATCGAAGCCATGAACTTTGCCGACTACGATCTCGCTGCCGTTGGTAACCACGAGATACAGGATTTCGGACTGGAATTTTTCGACATCGCTCTAAACGCTTCCGAATTCCCCTGGATCGCTGCTAACATGTATCATGCTGACAGTGGGGACTATTACACCCAGCCATTCGAGGTGCTTTACAAAAGGATCGATGGTGAACTTTTAAGCATCGGTGTAATCGGCTTTGCTCCTCCAGAAATAATGCAGTGGGGCCGATCGTATGTTAAGGGAGAAGTTGAATTTGAAGATATAGTCGAGTCTGCCCGCAAGCATATTCCTATGCTGGAGAAATTTACTGATATTTTGATAGTTAACTCTCATACCGGTATTGGAACTGGCTCCGGTTCTTATGATGATGGGTACGAGCTGGTCCAGATGGATGGCGTGGATGCCTATCTCGGCGGCCATTCTCACAGTAAGTTCCCCAGCGAAGATTATGCGGACCTGGAAGGCGTTAATCTAGAAGAAGGTACAATATTTGGTACACCTACAGCAAAAGCCGGCCGCTGGGGATCAACACTCAGCGTCATCGACCTAAACTTAACCAAAGATAATGGCGAATGGGAGATAACCGGTCACGATGTTAGAGTTCTTGAAGTTACAGAAGATACTGAATCGCATCCTGAAATCGAAAGAATCGCTCAAGATATCCACGAAAAAACTGTCGATTATATCAGAACACCTATCGGCTCAACAGAGCGGCCAGTAGCAGGTTACTTCTCGGAAGTAATGGATTCTACAGTTACCCAGGTAGTAAACAACGCTCAGATGTGGTTTGCCGAAAATCAACTGGCCGGCAGTGAGTACGAAGATCTGCCAATAGTCAGCGTAGCTGCTCCATTTCAAACTTCCACTTACGTTGAAGACGACGTAACGATCGGTGACATTACCGACATCTACCTTTACGACAATACGATTTTCATCTTAGAATTTACCGGTCAGGAATTAATTGATTTCCTTGAAAGAAGTGCCGAGCACTTCGGGCAAATAGATCCTGATACTTCTGAAGCACAAACTATAGACATCCTTGGTCCTTCCTACAATTACGATGTGATAGAAGGAATAGAGTATGAAATAGATATAACCCAGCCTGAAGGCGAAAGAATAGAAAATGTAACTTACCAGGGTGAACCGATCGATCTTGATCAAGAATTCGCTCTTATCACCAACGATTATAGGGCTGGCGGAGGAGGAGAATTCCCTCATACTGGTGACGACGCTGAGGTTATCTTCTCCAGCGATAATGCTAATAGAGATCAAATCATATACTACATCGAAGAATACGGTAGTATAGATCCTAGACCTACTAACAACTGGAAGCTGCAGCCTGTAGACACTGAAGGCCCGGTTTACTTTGAAACCAATGCAGATGCGGTAGAATATCTAGAAGCAAATAATCAAATCCAGGGTATTGAATTCGTTGAATATACTGAAGATGATAACGCTTTATTCGAATTGGACTTGGAGAATTTAGGCTGGGACTAAACTAGCTAAAATTCTTCTTCTCAAAGCCCCCTTTTCAGGGGGCTTTTTTTTAGTTGAAATTATGGTACAATTTTATTAGGAAAGGAGGCGACTTAATTGTCCAGTTTAAGCCCAGAAAAACGCAGAAATAAAATTTCTTCCTACCTGGAAAAAAGCAATAATCCTGTCACAGGTTCAGACTTAGCGGAAAAGTTTCAGGTCACCCGTCAGGTTATTGTTCAAGATATTGCTCTTTTACGAGCAGCCAATCATAAAATTATTTCAACCTCGCAGGGATATATATATCAAAAGCAACTGACTAACGGGGCAGAGCAAAAGATAAAAGCGACGATCGCATGCAGGCACCAGGAAAATATGACAGAGGATGAGCTATTAATTATGATAAATCATGGGGCCCGAATTATAGACGTTAGGGTTGAGCATCCTCTTTACGGTGAATTGATAGGTAATTTAATGCTCACCACCGCTGAAGAAGTTAAAAGTTTTTTAAAGAAAGTAGAAAACAACCAGGCAGAATTATTATCAAAATTAACTCATGGCATTCACCTTCACACGGTAGAGGTGCCCAATAATGCAGTTTTAAACAGGATGAAAGAAGCTTTGGCTGCTCAGGGTTATCTCCTGGAAGATTAAATTTTGTTTCAAGTGTATATACACTTGACAATACATTAGATTACTGAGATAATTAATCCAGTATTAATTTAATTTTCAGGGAGGAATATAATTGTTAAACCGCAACCTTAGTGTCAAAGAACTTATTTACAGCTCGATGCTAACAGCCATGGCCTTACTCATCCCGCTTGTTTTTGGAACTTATCTTAGAATTTATATCCCACCTTTTTCTGCTACTCTTGCCTCACATCTGCCAGTATTTTTGGCTATGTTGATAAGCCCCTTCGCAGCGGTATTTGTTGGTACTGGCTCGGCCCTGGGATTTTTTCTGGTCACCGGTCCAGTTATCGGGGCCAGAGCAGCGATTCATATTTTGGTAGGTGGAACAGGTGCTGTGCTGATCAGAAAAGGCTATAGTTTAAAATTGGCACTCCTGCTCACCGCGCCGCTCCACGGTCTCGGAGAAGCTTTAATCGTTCTGCCCTTTGGCTTCAGCCTGGCTGATGCTGGAATGGTGGTCGGAATAGGAACGGCTTTACATCATATAGCAGATGCCTTTCTGGCTGTAGCTGTTTTCCAATTATTAAAAGCAGCCTCGATCGATCTGCAGCAATTTGGAATTACATCTCAATCTTAAAGCTCTTATCTACAAGAAAATATTCTTAGAAATAGCTGGCCTCACCGGTACTCTGGTGGGGCCTTATTCTTTTAATTATTTAACCCTTTTAAAATTTCCATGTAGTTCAAGTTAAAAGTATGTTAAAATTAAAAGAAGGAGGTTCTTATCTATGCTTACCCAAAATATAAAAACTTTACTTCTGGATGGTTATCTTGATGAACCCTCGTGCCTGGGTGTTCCTCCCTATCTTTCTCCGCACAGCCGGTATCTTTATGGAGCTTTAAAGGACGGTGGTATCCCCGCTGACTTAATCGAGTACATGACTGCTGATCAATATAGGTATAAAACTAAAAATACGGCCAGCTTAGAATGGCTGGAAGAATATGACCTAATCATAGTACTAGCCGGAACAACTGTGCCCGGCCATTATCTAGGCGGCCGTCCTCTCAGCCTTACAGAAATAAATGAATTAGGTAAAAGAGCAAAATATCCCACCAGAATCTTAGCCGGACCGATTACCCTGGCATGGCAGGAACTCCCTAAATCAAGGGAAATACAGGAGAATTACGATATAATCACAGGAGAATTGTCACCTGCAGATATATATATTCGCTTATGCACTCAGGCGGATAAAGCTGGAAACTTCGATCCAAACCATCTTACTAAAATTTTAAACGGAGGCCAGTCTTCTGATTATTTAGCCGAAGCAATTTCTACCTGGGCTGTAACCGGAGCAGAATTATTTACTCACCATCCTAACCACCCAAAACTAATCGCTGAAATCGAAACATTTAGAGGCTGCCCCCGGGCTAGCCACTGTTCATTCTGTAGTGAACAACTCAAAAAAGTTCATTATCAGCGCCGGCCGGAAGCCATCATCACCGAAGTGGAAGCCATCGCTTCTGCAGGTGTCCATCAATATCGTTTAGGCTGTCAGACCGATCTCCTTGCTTACCCCTGGATTCAAGAACTATATCCCGGCATTAGAAATGCTGATCCTAATTTAAAAGTACTGCATTTAGACAATATCAACCCCGGTCCCCTGGGCGAAAATTGCCAGCAAAAAGCAAAAGAGGATTTAGAAACAATATGTTCCTATAACACACCAGGTGATGTAGCAGCTTTTGGCCTGGAATCAGCTGATCCTCAAGTGCTCGCTGCTAACAATATCGGCACAAGTCCTGAACTAACTTTAAATGCTATCCGCTTAATCAATGAAATCGGAGGAAAACGAGAAGATGGTGTACCTAAATTACTACCCGGGCTAAATTTTTTAGCAGGTTTAAAAGGGGAGAGAAAAGAAACTTATACCTATAATTTAGAATTTCTGCGCAAAATTAAAGATGAGGGCTTATTATTGCGAAGAATTAATATCAGGCAGGTTAATGCCCTCGGGACATACGAGGCAGAATCTGTTCCCAAAAAATTATTTGACGATTTCAAAGAAAAGGTCAATATAGAAATTAATAAGCCGATGCTGCAAAAAATCTTTCCGCGCGGCCTGATTTTGAAACAAGTCTGGCCTGAAATGAAAAAAGGGAAGCTAACTTTTGGACGGCAACCTGGGAGTTATCCAATCTTGATAGGGATCCCGGGGGATTTCACTAATGCAGAAGAACTCCAGCTCCAGGTGATCGATCACGGCTATCGCTCAATAACTGCCCTGCCATACCCTTTTTATATAAACAAAGCCACTGCAGATGAATTAGAACTTATTCCAGGGTTCGGAAGAAAAAGGGCAGAAAAAATACTGCTGGCCCAACCAAACGACCTAACAGAACTGGCTGAATTAGTTGGACCAGGATTCCCTCTAGAAGATTGGGAAGATATATTTAAATTCGCTTAGATTTTTACTTTAATAACCGGCTTCGTAATCTACCAACCTTTTTAATTTTTCTCCTTTAAAATATAGATCTAAATTTTCCATAAACATCTGAGCTGCTCGAGAATAATACCCACCAAAACTACCTGCTACATGGGGTGTAATAATGACATTGTTCATCTTATATAAAGGAGAATCCGCTGGTAAAGGTTCTTCTTCAAAAACATCCAGCCCCGCTCCAGCTATAGCTTTTGTTTCTAGAGCTTTGATTAATTCGGCTTCATTAACAACCTTTCCTCTACCTACGTTAATGAAATAAGCGGATTCTGGCATGGCAGCGAACTCCTCCCTGCCAACTAGACCCTCCGTCTCCTCAGTAAGAGGCAGGATTGTTACTGCATAATCAACATCAGTAAAAGCTTCGCTCAGGTTAGCGGGACTAAATATCTTATCTACCCCTGCCACCTCTTCTTCTGGATTGCGCTTTACCCCTATGACCTCCATCCCGAACGCATTCGCGCGGGTAACTATTTCCCTGCCGATCGCTCCTAAACCTACTACCAGCAGTCTTTTGCCGGCCAAACCAGTTAGCTTTAATCTATTCCATTCCTGTTTTTCCTGCTGCCTTTGAAATTCGGAAAGGCGCCTGCTGAAATTCAGGATTAAAGCGAAACTATGCTCAGCTATTATATCTTTATGCAGACCGCTCATGTTTGTGAGCAGAATATTTTTAGCGGCCATCTTTTCTACCCCGGGCTGCTGCATAATTTTATCAACGCCAGCGCTTAAAACCTGAACCCACTTTAAATTAGGGGCATCAGCTAACATGTTAGCATCCAGGTCTCCCGGAAAACCCAGCACAACATCCACCACCTCTAAAACTTGCTTCTGTTCTTCCTCTTCAAGCGCTTTAACTATTTCTATATCCGGAAATTCAGATTCTATTTTTTCACTATATTTTTTATCCCAATCCTGGGTTAACATAACTTTCATTCTCTAATTACCTCCTCTATTTTCTCTTAAATCTGCCTCCATCACAAACCACTCATCGTGCAAATCCTTTGCCCTACCTACCACTTTGAAGCCGTATTTTTCGTATATATGTTTTGCGGCCGGGTTATCCGGTCTCACTTCTAACTTCACTCTTTTAACTCCCTCGTCTTTTAAATAATCCATACCTGCTTCCGTCAATTTACTCCCCAGGCCGTCACCCTGAGCAAGTGGGCTTACTGCTAATGCTAATATCTGCGCTGCAGCAGTTCCCTTTACCGCGAAAGTTATATAATAAATTTTATTAATAATGGTTTTCCCAACATCAAATAAGGTTAAGCCATAATGACCCTGAAGCCAGTGCCTAAAAAAGTAAAAAAGATGACCCCCTTTTATCGCTTCCTGCCAAAGGGGTTTAATCGACTTAATCATAATGATATATCCCTGAGGCCTATCATTTTTGTCAACAGCTACCAAAAATCCAGGTTGATATACCTGGCCTAATAATTTTAAAAAATCATACACAGCATTTTCCAACTTTTTTCTGGCTGAGCTGGCCTCTCTATCAACCTCGGGGCGGGTGGTTTTTACCCTGGTATCTTCAACTTCGGTAAAAAACTCAACCCCTTCAGAAAAAGCAGAAATAAAAATCCGGGTTAGCTCTGGTAGATACTTTTCTTGATAATTCACAATGTTATGGTCATCATTTCTTCTGCTCGGCTCCCGTGCCATCAGCTCCCCCTCCTTTTTTCTATTATAACCCCCTCTGCTGCTCGGGGCAAGTTTCTTAATAATATAATTGGATTTATCTCACGAATTATATTATAATTAAAATACCAGGGCAAAACAGGAGGTGAAGGTCATGTTCGGTCTAGGAACCCAGGAATTAATTATCATCCTAGTAATTGTCTTAATAATATTTGGGCCCAGCAAGCTGCCTGAAATAGGCAAAGCGATAGGCTCCGGGATCAAAGAACTAAAACAAGCAACTAAAGAAACAGGTAATACAGAAGAGGAAGCCTCATCACCTGATAAAGAAGAAAATCAAAAGTAATCAACCAGCAGGAGTGAACTAAATGGATAGCCTGGAAATGACTTTAACTGAACACTTAACTGAACTTAGATCTCGCTTGATTAAATCAATCTTAGCAATCGTGATCGGGGCCCTAGGATCTTATTTTTTTGCTGATATTTTAATTCTTTATCTCACAGAACCTATCGACGAATTAGTATTTATTAAGCCAACTGAAGCATTCTTTACTTATATCAAGGTTTCACTGTTAGCAGGTTTAATTATTGCTCTACCTGTTGTTCTGTACCAATTTTGGAGTTTTATCCTGCCAGCTCTTCAGGATCGGGAGAAAAAGTATCTTAATATACTGCTTCCGGTTTCATTAATACTTTTTGCAGTTGGGATAGCTTTTTGTTTTTTCATTGTTTTACCCTTAGGAATGAAATTCTTACTGAATTTTGGCAGTATAGAGTTAGAACCTATGATCTCAATAAGTTATTATATTTCATTTCTCACTTCCTTGCTCTTACCATTTGGCTTGATTTTTCAATTACCTCTGGTTATAAATTTATTGGTCAAGTGGGGCTTAGTTAAACTACAAAGCTTAACTGCTTTTAGAAAATATATCGTTGTAATAATTTTTGTGGTCAGTGCCATTCTCACACCACCTGACATCATCACCCAGTTATTCATGGCCGGCCCTTTAATTATCCTTTACGAGGGAAGTATCTTAATAGCAAAGTTAATAAATTAAATTTAATCGGAATAATAAACCACCTCTCTACCCGGAAAAAATAGGTAGGAGGTGGTTTTTTTGATCTCTAATATTTTTAATAAGAAGCAACGCTTCCATCAGCCCTGGGTTCTGTGCCCCCGGCTAAAACTCCAGTCTCTGAATCAAGCCAGATTATCTGACCTCGGCCAAAACTGCCCGAAGAAAGAGAAATATCAATTTGATGTCCTTTCCCCGCCAATAATCTGGCTTCCCTGCCAGGGAATTTGTGCTCTACCTTAATCTTCTTGTTTTCGATCCACTGCCACCGAGGTGCATCAAGAGCAGCTTGCGGATTCAACTTATGATCAACCGTATTCATGACCACCTGTAAATGTCCCTGCGGCTGCATAAAACCTCCCATAACCCCAAAAGGTCCCAGGGGACGTTCATCTTTAGAAAGAAAGCCAGGGATGATGGTATGATATGTTCTTTTCTTAGGTTCTAGAGAATTATCGTGCTCTTTGTTCAATTTGAAGGTGTGACCTCTGTTTTGCAAAGCAATCCCGGTAGCAGGAACTACCAGGCCGGAACCAAATCCCATGTAATTGCTCTGTATAAACGAGACCATCTGACCCTGATCGTCTGCTGCAGCTAGATATACTGTGCCGCCCCGAGGTAATTGGCCGGGTTCAGGGGTGATCGCTTTATCACCGATAAGCCTGCTCCTTGTTTCAGCGTAATCTTTGGACAATAATTTTTCTACTTCTACCTTCATCTTTTCAGGATCGGTAATATATTTTTTGCCGTCAACAAAAGCCAATTTTAATGCTTCTATAGATTTATGATATATTTCAACCGAAGATAATCCCTTAAAATCAAATTTATCAAGAATATTTAAGGCAATGAGAGCAACTAACCCCTGCCCATTGGGCGGCAGCTCCCAGACATCATAGCCTCTATAATTTACACTTAGGGGTTCAACCCAGTCGGGCTTAAATTCTGCCAGGTCGGCTGCATTAAGATAACCATCATACTTTTGAGAGAAACCGACTATTTTTTCAGCTAACTCCCCTTCATAAAAACTCCGCCCCTGAGTTTCAGCGATCAATTTAAGCGTTTCAGCATGATCAGTTGATCCCCACAACTCACCTGCTGCCGGAGGTTTTCCCGCCGGGGCAAAAGTGGTGAACCAGTTTTTAAATTCTTCTCCTTTTAACGCTTTCTTATAGTGAGCATAAGCCCTCTGCCAGGCCGAAGCTGTCACCGGAGATACTGGATAACCTTCTTCAGCATATTTTACAGCTGGTTGGAGAACTTCCAGTAAAGAAAGGTTGCCAAATTTTTGGTTTAACTCGGCCCAGGCCGCTGGCGCTCCTGGTACAGTTACTGGGGTGAAACCATATTTGGGCATTTCTTCATAGCCTTCCTGCTTAACTTTTTCAATAGAAATATTTTGGGGAGAAGGCCCGCTGCTGTTTAAACCATATAATTTATCTTTAACCCAAACCAGAGCAAAAGCATCTGATCCGATTCCATTAGAAGTTGGTTCGAGCACGGTTAAGGCTGCCGCAGTTGCCACAGCAGCATCAACCGCGTTTCCCCCCTGCCTCAAGATATTCAAGCCTGCTTGAGCAGCCAGAGGCTGAGAAGTGGCTACCATGCCATTTTTTGCGAAAACAGTCATCCTCTGTGATGAATAGGGATTGTCTAAATAATTGAAATCCAAGGTGATTTCCTCCTTATAATAATATATTAATCTTGAACATCTAACCCGGTCATAGCAGCTGGTTGAACCAGATTATTAAATTCAGCAGCACTCATATATCCTTCGTTTACCACAACTTCCTGTAAAGTTTTCTCTTCTCGATAAGCCTTCTGAGCAATTTTTGCTGCCTCCTCATACCCTAGTTCCGGGCTTAAGGCTGTTACCAGCATCAAAGACTTATTAAGATACTTTTGCAGTTGATCTTCTCTGGCCTTGATCCCGGTTAAACAATTATTAGCAAAAGAGATCAGACTGTCACTTAACAGATTAATACTCTGTAGTAAATTTAATATCAGCACCGGTTTAGCCACGTTTAGTTCAAAATTGCCGCTGGAGCCAGAAATATTAATAACAGTATCGTTGCCTAAAACCTGGTAACTGACCTGCAGAATCGCCTCTGCTTGAGTTGGGTTAACTTTCCCGGGCATGATCGAACTGCCCGGCTCATTAGCCGGTAATTCTAATTCTCCTAAACCACACCGCGGACCTGAACCCATCCACCTAATATCATTGGCGATTTTAATTATACTGGTGGCTATAGTTTTTAAAGCACCACTACATGAGACTATTCCATCGTGGGCAGCAATAGCCTCGAACTTGTTAGGCGCCGACCTAAAATCATAACCAGTAATCTCACAAATCTCTTCCGTTACAGAACCAGCAAAATTCTCAGGAGTATTCAAACCTGTTCCTACCGCTGTGCCTCCTATAGCCAATTCAGATAAGTGGTCCAGACTATGGTTAAGATGGTCCAGACCATGTTGAAGTTGACTGGCATATCCAGAGAACTCCTGACCCAGCGTAACTGGAGTGGCATCCATTAAATGAGTCCGGCCTGTTTTTATAACCTCCTGAAATTCCCCACTTTTTTCTTGTAAAATATTAATGATATGTTCAAGAGCAGGTACCAATTTTTCTTTTACTGCTGTAACCGCCGCAATAGACATAGCTGTAGGAAAAGTGTCATTAGAAGACTGCGACATATTAACATGATCATTAGGATGAAGAGGTTGATGACTGCCTCTCTCCCTGCCGGTCAAAACAGAAGCCCTATTGCTGATTACTTCGTTCACATTCATATTAGTCTGGGTACCTGAGCCTGTCTGCCACACCACTAGAGGGAAATGTTCGTCCAGAGCACCAGTTATAATTTCCTGACCTACCTCTTCAATCAGATCCTTCTTATCTTCAGACAAAATTCCAGATTTATAGTTCACCCGCGCTGCTGCAATTTTAATTATACCGTACGCTCTTATAACCTCTTCCGGTATCGTTTCTTTCCCGATTTTAAAATTACTTAAAGACCTTGCCGTTTGAGCTCCGTAATATGCATTTTTCGGAACCTTTACTTCGCCCATCGAATCCCTCTCAACCCGATATTCCATCATTTCACCCCTTAAACTAATATTATATTAATTGAATAACCTTAATTATGTAATTAATTATATACCATTCCTCCTCCAAAGGGCAAACAAAAAAATAAGGCCGGCACTTGAATGCTGGCCTTATCGTTTAATATTATTTTTAATATCATATTCCTCTTGGCGTATATTTTGTATGCAGAAGTTTATGGGCTTTGTGGCTCCCTGGTTCATCCAGGAAATCCTCGTAAAGCTCTTGCACCATTGGGTTTTGATGAGAGCGACGGATTTGCTTATTGCGGTCTATTGCGTAAAGACCTTCAATCCTTTGCGCTCTTGTTTCTTTAGGAGTTATCTTCCTGCTCGATATAGGCTGACCGCCTCCACCAATACACCCTCCAGGGCAGGCCATAAACTCTATAAAATGATACCCTTCTCCTCCTTTTAATAATTTCATCATTTCATGAGCGTTAGCTAATCCATTAACGACAGCCACCTTTAAAGAAAGGTCCGGCGTAACTTGAATTTCAGCTTCCTTTATTCCTGCGAGCCCCCTTACCGAAGTAACCTCTATATCTTCAAGCTCTTCTCCGGTTATGAGGTGATATGCCGTTCTGATAGCGGCCTCCATTACACCGCCGCTACCGCCAAAGATATCTCCCGCTCCTGATGACATAGCCATAAGCTTATCGTATTTCTCTTCATCCTGATCAATGAGATCTAGCCCGGCTGCTTTAAACATCCCGGCCGCTTCCCTTGTCGTTAAAACGTAATCGATGTCCCCCTCCATCTCAGGCCTATTAGCTTCAAATTTCTTGGCCGTACAGGGCATTATTGAGACAGAGATAATATCTTCAGGATCTATACCCTTCTCTTGAGCATAATAAGTTTTAGAGAGCGCTCCGAACATCTGCTGCGGAGATTTAGCTGTTGAGAGATTATCGAGATATTCAGGATAAAAATGCTCAATAAATTTGATCCAGCCCGGACTACACGAGGTAAATACAGGAAGGTGATCATTTCGGGTAATCCGCTCTACCACCTCGGTCCCTTCTTCCATTATCGTAAGATCTGCCACAAAATTGGTATCGAAAATCCCGTCAAACCCCATCCGCCTTAACCCTGCCACGAGCTGTCCTGTAGCAATTTCACCTGGTTCAACTCCAAATTCTTCGGCAATAGAAACCCGGATAGCAGGAGCTGTCTGAACAATAACATGTTTGGTGTCATCGTAAAGTGCTTCCCATACCTGTTCATGGTGATAGACTTCATGAAGCGCTCCCGTTGGGCAGGAAATTATGCACTGGCCGCAGTTAGTGCATTCTACGTTGCCCACACCTTTATTGGCAAAGGTAGTAACTATAGTTTCCGGGCCTCGACCCGCATTGGTGAAAATCCCAACGCCTTGAACTTCTTTACACTTCCGAATACAGCGATCACAGGTAATGCATTTATTGGGCTCCCTTACGATAGAATGGCTCGAGTGATCCTTAGGATAGCCTCTTATAATCGGATCTAACCTCATTCTGGTAACCCCGATATCTTCCGCTACTTCTTTAAGTTCACAACTACCAGACCGAGAACAGGTGAGACAATTCAATTCACAACTGATGTCGTGAGAGGCTATTATCAATTCAAAGATAGTCTGTCTTATCTCTCTAACCTTCGGACTATGAGTTTTAACGTTCATACCTTCACTGACTTCGGTGGCACAGGCTGGATGAAGCTGTTCGCTGCCTTCAATTTCCACAACACAGAGTCTACAACCTCCAAAAACCGAAAGTTCTTCTTCGTAACAGAGAGTAGGAATATTTACATTTGCTGATTTAGCTGCTGCTAAAATAGTTGTGCCATCCTCAACTTCTACTTCTTTATTATCAATCGAAAGCTTAATCAATGGGCAGCCCTCCCAATTATTAATTCGTCAGGAAACTTGCTAAATATTGACCTGGCCATAGTTAAAGAAGTCTGGCCTAACCCGCAGCGGGCGGCTCCAGAGATAGCTTTGCCAATATCAGCTAATATTTTTACTTCTGCAGGCTCGAATTTCCTGTTTTGATGTTTTTTCAATATCTGACTCAAATGCTTATTGCCCTCACGACATGGGAAACAGGTGCCGCAGGTTTCATCCATGTAAAAACGAGCAACCTTCTGTAATATACCCAATAGGTCTCTATCCTTCCCCACTACTATAACCGCTCCAGAACCAAGGCTAGATCCTTCTGCTTTGATATCTTCATACGTATATCTGCAATCAAGCTCAGAACCAACCAAAGCCGCTGTAGAAACTCCTCCTGGAATAACACATTTAGGCTCAGAGCTTCTCAAGGAACCTCCACCCAATTCATTAATTATCTCCTTCAAGCTGCAGGTGCCGAATTCAACTTCATAAATGCCCGGATTATTGATATCTCCACTAAGGCATACTAATTTCGTCCCCCTGCTTTCTTCTGTACCTAAAGTGGAATAATAATCTGCCCCCTGACACATGATCTCAGCAGCTGTAGCCAAAGTTTCGACGTTATTAACCACAGTTGTTTTTCCATATAAACCTTTCTGAATGGGGTAAGGTGGTTTTATCCGAGAAATACCTCTCTGCCCTTCAATAGAGTTTAATAAGGAAGTTTCATCTCCACAAACGTAGGCGCCAGCGCCTCGAACTAACTTAAGTTGAAAATTAAAGCCGCTGGAAAAAATATCATCACCTAAGACTCCTGCCTCTTCAGCCTCCGCAATTACATTTTTGAAGATCTTAATGGCTTTTGTATATTCACCTCTTATATAAATATATCCTTTGCTTGCATTAATAGCTTTAGCGGCAATTATTATTCCCTCTAAAACTTTGAGCGGCCTATTTTCTAATAAATATCTATCTTTAAAAGTTCCAGGTTCACCTTCATCGGCATTACAAATCATATACTTTGCCCCGTCTTCTTTATGAGCCATCTCCCATTTGAGACCGGTGGGAAAACCGGCTCCTCCTCTTCCTTTTAACCCCGATGAATTAATTTGATCAATTACCTCTGCCGCTTCCAAATTAAGAGCTGTTTTTAATCCAGGGAAATCGTAATCTGTAAGCGCCTTTAATTCAGGTCCCATCAAAAATTTCTTTTCTTCAAGCACGTAATATCACTCCTCTACTCCTGCCTATTTGCTTTTCTTTAAAATGTTTAATGCTTCTTTTCTACTTACCTGAGTATACATATCATCGTTAACCATCATCACAGGACCTTCTCCACAATGACCCAGACATTCTACTATTTCTAAAGTAAATAATTTATCTTCGCTTGTTTCTCCATTACTCAAATTCAGATAATCTTCTACAGTTTCCACCAGTTGATGAGATTCACTCAAATGACAGGATAAGCTGTCACAAATTCTAATTATATATTTACCTGTAGGTTCCGTATATAACATAGAATAAAATTTAATAACCCCATATATCTCAGCTCGAGGTCTAGCAAATTTTTCTGCCAGCTTATCTATCTCAGCCTCAGGAATATACCCATATGTTTCTTGAATATTATGGAAGATTTCTAACATAACCTCCTCGTAAGTATCCTTCGTTAACATTTACGTTCACCTCCTTGCATGTTTTTTATTTCACAATCTTTCGTAAAAAAACTTAATCCATGACGAAATGCTTAAAATAATTATACCTTATAATTATTAAAAATACCAGCCCAGCATTAACTATACCGGGCTGGTAGCTTAAATTACTTATATTAGTCTGGGATTTCCTGGCCGTATTTATTATAATGAACCTGATCATAGGGAAGATCATCCAGATCATGCTCTGGTTTTTCTTCAGCAGGATAACCCAGCGCTATAATAGAATCCACCCTCAAATTATCCGGCAGCCCTAAAACTTCCTTCACATAAGCTTCTGAATCACTACCATCCTGACGCTGGCGTTTCCTGATTTGAACCCAGCAGGAACCTAATTCTAGATCAGAAGCTTCTAAATGTATATTTAACGCTGCTATAGCAGAATCCTCAATCCAAACATCGCTAACCTCTGGATCAGCAGCGACAACAATAGCCATTTTAGCCCCGGCTACGAACGATGATCCTCCTGCTTTAGCTTCCGATAATTTCTGCAATATATCTTTACTATCAATCTGGATCAACTGCCAGGGTTTACTTCCTCTTGAAGTAGGCGAAAGAAGCCCCGCCTGGAGTAATGATTGAATCTTTTCCCCTTCTATCTCTTTATCCTGAAAATTTCTGATGCTTCTTCTTTCCATTAATAACTGCATGAACATATTAATTCCCCCTCATTTCAAATTTAAAGGTGCATCCTATTTTCAATTTTGTCTGGTAATCTAGAAAGATAATATTGAATCTCAGCAGCGGTGGATCTTTGCAGTACTTCCTGGGCTATCACAGAAGTATCTTTATCCAACCAAAACTTTATTGTTTCCCGAGCCCGCAGGATTGAAACTGAACTCATACTAAATTTATTTATTCCTATTCCCAACCAAAAAGGTAAAAGCAAGCGGTTGGCTGCTTCTCCACAAAGGGTTACAGGAATACCAACTTCCCTGCAGGCCGTCACAACCCGGGTAATCATTCTTAATACTGCAGGATCATATGGAGTAAATATATCTTCAACCTTATCGTTGGTCCTATCAACAGCAAGCGTATATTGGATTAGGTCATTAGTTCCGATGCTAAAGAAATCAACTTCTTCAGCAAATTCTCTTGCCAGAGTTACAGCCGAAGGAATTTCTATCATAATACCGACCTGGGGATAACCGATTGCCACCCCGGCCTCAACCAACTCCAGCCTGGCCTGGCGTAAAATTTTATTAGCAGCCCGAATCTCACCCAGGCTAGAAATCATCGGTAACAGGATCTTAACATCTCCATGAGCCGAAGCCCTAAATATTGCCTTAAGCTGATTCTTAAAAATATCTTTATTCCGCAAACAAATTCTAATCCCCCGATAACCTAAAGAAGGATTGAGTTCCTCTTCAAAATCAAGATAATCCATTTTCTTATCAGCACCAATATCAGCAGTTCTTATTACCACGGACCTATCTCCGATTTTTTCGACAATTTCCCGGTAAACCTGATATTGTTCTTCTTCACCGGGAAGTTCTTTTCTATCGAGAAAAATAAACTCAGTTCTAAACAAGCCGATCCCATCTGCACCTCTTTCCAGCATGGGGGCTAAATCATCTAAACCGCCAATATTAGCATTAACGTAAATCCGCGTACCGTCTTCCCGATAAAGCTTATGCTTTTTCAAGTAACTTAATTCTTTTTCTCTCTCCTCGATATCCTCTAATCTAGAACTATATTTTGCCAGTAATTCTTCGTCAGGACTGGGATAAATCACTCCGTTATCTCCATCCAAGATTAATTTTTCCCCCTGATAAATACTATTAATCCCTTCTGCTCCAACCCCTACAACCGCAGGTATTTCCAGAGAACGAGCTAAGATCGAAGTATGAGAATTCCTGGATCCCTCAGCTAAAACCAGACCTAATATCCTATCTTTATCCAGGCGGGCTACCTCAGAAGGAGAAAGATCATTAGCTACTAAAATCACTTCTTGCTGAATTATACTCCTGTCCAGCTTTAAACCCTGTAACAGCCGCATCAGGCGATTACCAACATCTTTTATATCTGCTTCTCGAGTTTCGATGTAACCATCGTTTTTCCCCGAGAATTTAGCGGCAAAATTCCGGATGACTTTTTGCACCGCTACTTCAGCGGTATGTTTCTCTTCAGTAATAAATTTTTCCACTAACTCTAAAAAATCAACATCATTCAATATCTGCAGATGAGCAGTAAATATTTCGGCCTCCTGAACTCCCGCTTCCTTTTTAATTTTTCGCCGAATATTTTCTATTTCCTCTTGAGCATCAGCGAGTACTTTATGAAACCGCTTCACCTCTAATTCGACTTCAGCAATCTTTATATCTTTCTGCATGACCTGATAATCCTGCTTTTTCTGAATATAAGACAGGCCCACAGCAATTCCAGGTGAAGCCGTTACCCCCTGTATCCTTTTCATGTAAGCTCTCCCCTCCTTTACACTACATTAAGATACTATACATAATTATATCATATATAATTAAGACTGAAAATTTGCCTAAAATAAGTAATTAATTAGCCCCGACCGCTCCAGAGATCAAAACCTCTACAGGAAAGTCTTCCTTAATCTCCGCCATTGGAAGAACACCCCAACTATTCTTATTATATAGTTCTGGTTTTTTTGTCGATTACCTTCTTAAACTTTAAAAACTAAAACCCCACTGCCGAAATTTCGACAGGAGGGGCTGTTTAATGATATATCTTCAGTTGAAAAAATGCTGCTATCTATCCATTTTAGGGTCGAGAGCATCTCGTAACCCATCCCCTAATAAATTAAAGGATAAAACAGTATAAGCGATTGCCATGCCCGGGAAAAGCGAATACCAGGGGGCCGACCTTAAATACTGCAGGCCATTATTAACCATGGAACCCCAACTGGGCATCGGTTCCTGGGCTCCTAACCCCAGAAAACTCAAAGAAGCTTCAGCCATTATCGCAGTAGCTATTCCCATAGTAAAAGTAATGATCAATGGAGCCAGACAGTTCGGTAAGATATGCTTGTACATTATCTTAAAATCATTATGACCGATCGCTCTAGCCGCTTCTACATACTCTCTCTCTTTATGCCGCATAAATTCGCTTCGAACAATTCTGGCAGTTCTAGTCCACCAGATTACACCTAAGGCGATAAAAACATTATACAAGCCAGGTCCTAATGCCACCATTATAGCAATAGTAAATAACAAACTGGGAAAACTCATGAAGATATCAACTATCCTCATGATGACCATATCAACCTTACCTCCGTAATAACCAGCTAAAGAACCCATCAATGTTCCAATAGTTAAGGATATGACTTGAACTATTACCCCTACACTAATCGAGATTCTTGACCCATATATTATTCTGCTCAAAAGATCTCGCCCATAATAATCTGTTCCTAGAAGATGGGTGCTTGAAGGCGTTTCTAAAACTGAAAGCAGATTTATTTCATTAGGAGGATAAGGAGCAAACACTGGTGCAAATATAGCAACTATAATAAAAGCTGCCGCCATAATTAAGCCCAGCATAGCCGCTTTATTTCTTTTTAATCTGCGCCAGGAATCGTACCATAAACCATGTTTTCTCGTCTTTTTTGTTAATTCTAATTCACTTCTATTATCCATGAAATTTATCCTCCTTTTTAATCATATTTGATTCTTGGATCAAGGGCTATATAGATGATATCTACAATTAAATTGAAAAATACGAATATAACTGATCCCACCAATACTGAGCCGGCTATAACCTGGAAATCCCTTTTTTGAATTGCCGTAACTACATACCGGCCGAAGCCCGGCCAGGCGAAGATACTCTCTGTCAGGACTGAACCATTCAAGTAAGAAGCTAAACTCATCCCTAATACAGTTACTACAGGGATCATTACATTTTTCAGAGCATGTTTAAGTATAACAACCTTTTCTGTAATACCTTTTGCTCTGGCGGTTCTAATGTAATCCTCTCTTATGACCTCAAGCATTACTGATCGGGTATACCTGGCCAGAAATGCTGCAGACCTACTACCTAGAGTAATAGCTGGCAAAATTAAATATTTAATACCACCATCACCCATCCCGGAAATAGGAAACCAGCCTAAAGTCATCGCGAAGATCAATATCAAAACCGTCCCAAACCAAAATACAGGCGTAGAAATAAATATGAGAGCAAATGTCATAGCAAAATGATCAATCCATGTATTTTGAAAAACCGCAGAAACGATCCCAATAGAAATACCCATTATTGTTGCCACCACTATCGCTGTAAAAGCCAGGCGGGCCGTATTCGGCAGCCGCTGTTTAAGCGCTTCCGTAACAGGAATATTAGTCATATACGATACTCCTAAATCCCCGCGCAGGGTTCGGGTTATGTATCCGGTAAACTGAATATACCAGGGCTCATCTAACCTTAATTGACTCCTCATTCTATTTATGCTATCTTCATTAGCATGCTGTCCTAACATGGTCAAAACTGGATCTCCCGGCACGATGAACATTAAAAAGAACGTTATAATCATAACCCCCAGTAAAACCGGGATTATTAAAAGAAATCTTCGTACAATATATTGAAACATTAGCATTTACCTCCTGAGAGATAGTAATAGTTATCCGGTGCGCCTGGCGCACCGGATATTTTAATTTCTACTTCATGCTTTCATCTATCCACCAGGTTGTTAACTTATCAGCATGATACATCTGATGGTGTAATTCTCCATTAACCCAGGGCTGCTTGATGGTGGAAGAACTGGTATGATATAACCATACATATGGATCTCCATTTTCATCTACCAGATCGATTAATCTTTCTGAGATTTCAACGCGGGCCTCTACACTAGTAGTTCTACCCATTTCCTGTAACATTTCATCTACAACTACGTTTTTATAGTTAATTCTACTGCCATCGCTGGCATAAAGAGCCTGCAGGAAGTTATAAGGATCTGCATAATCGGCCCACCAGGACAGATAATAAGAAGGAGCATTACCCTGTCTAACCGTATCAAAGAATACGCTCCAATCATTTTTAACTAATTCCACGTCAATTCCAACCTCTGTAAGCATAGCCTGCACTACGCCACCTGCCCGAACTGGATTGGTGCCTGAACTTACCCATAACTCTAATTCAAATCCATCAGGATACCCGGCTTCTGCCAGAAGTTCTCTTGCTCTATCGGGATCATACTTGAACTCGGAGTTCGGAGAACCTCCATCCATCCCCTCTGGAATAGCATCTTTTGCGGGGACATAATGGGAAAAGAGAGCTTCTGTAATCATTTCACTATCTATAGCATAATCGATAGCTTCCCTAACCAGGGGATCATCAAGCGGCTCGAAATCCTGATTTAAGGCGATATAATAACTGGAAAGCTCCGCCATACTATGGGTATAAGATTCCCATTCTTCATCGTTCAGCCATCTTTCTCTTTCTTCCACTGGTATCCCGGTATAATCTAAATTACCTGCTTCAAACTCAGCTATGTCAGTTAACGGCTGGGGAATGACCCGGTAAACTACTTCATCTACGTATGGTCTGCCGTCGAAATAATCTTCATTCGCAGATAATACCAATTCATCATCGTGATCCCAGGATTCAAAAACCCAGGGACCGGTACCGACTGGATTCTGACTAAACTGATCTCCGTGTTCTGCCACTACTTCTTCAGGAACGATAAACCCATAAGGAAGGGTCAGGTGGGTAACAAAGAGACCAAAGGGATAATCTAGCTCAAATTGAACGGTATAATCATCCAGAACTGTTACACCTTCCAGGCCTTCAGTTTCACCATCTAAAGCCGCATCTGTTCCTTTGATCATACTATAAACCCAGGTACCCGGAGAGGCTACTTCTGGATCATATAAACGATCAAATGTATACTTAACATCATGAGCGGTTAGCTCTCTACCATTATGAAACTCTACACCTTCACGAAGCTTGAAAACAAAGGTTTGATTTTCATTGGAGGCTTCCCATGATTCTGCTAGCGAATTAACTATATCATTCGAATAATAATCAAATCTTACTAACCCATCGAAAATTTTGGAAGCCATATCACCTGCATCAAAGCCTGAAGCATAAGCAGGGTCTAAAGTATCCCAGTTAGTATCGTTACTTAGTCTTAAAGTTCCACCGTACTGAGGATCTGCCGCCATAACACCGGTAGTAACAAATAATGTCAATGCCAATACTATAATACTAATTTTCTTTAACATTAAATAATTCTCCCCTTTCAATAATTGCTCTTATACTTACTCTACTTCTCGACTCTGATTCCTCCAGCCCAACACTTATCTCCTTCTAGATTAATCGCCTCCCTTCATAAACAATCATGAATATATTTCTCTATATCTACCTTCTCAATAGCACTCCTGGCGAAGCGCCAGAATCTTTTCCTTTGCGAATCACAGATTCTCCTGCCACCCAGACCTCTTCGATGCCTGCTGGATATTGGAAAGGATTCTGATATGTTGCCTTGTCAATTATATTTTCGGGATCAAAAAGTAAAAGATCAGCTATCAAGCCAGGCTTGATTAATCCCCTATCGGTCAAGCCGAAACGAGCAGCAGTCTGTCCGGTCATCTTACTTACAGCCACTTCCAGACTTAAAACTTGCTTTTCTCTAACATAACGACCCAATACTCGAGGGAAAGTTCCAAAGCTTCTCGGGTGGGGCCGCCCTGAAGCTAATATCCCCTCTACCGCCAGAGAACTACCATCTGAACCGATCATACTAAAGGGACTCTGTAAAACAGATATGAGGTCTTCTTCACGCATAGCAAAACCAATCATGCCTGCTCGCAGATCCTGTTCGTCCAGAAGTTTAAGTAAAGCTTCTGGCACCGGCATTCCCCACTCTTCACCTAATTCTGCTAAAGAAATCCCCTCGTAGTCAGGGTGATTACCCCCGGGAAGTTCTGAAATGAGGATGGATTCCCATCCCCTACTTTCTCCTACTCCCCTTAGATATTTTAATATCTTATCTCGGCTCTCCCCTCCTCTAATTCTTTCCAGGAGAGCTTCTCTCCCCCCCGCATGAGCCCAATCAGGCAGCAGGGATGAGAGATTAGTGTTAGTGGCTAAGTACGGATATAAATCGCAGGTTACATCAACCCCTCTATCTCTAGCAACTTTCATCATCTCCAGACTCCCATTAACCAGACCCCAGCACTCCGGGTCACAAACCTTATGATGAGAAATATGAACGGGTATGCCCGACTCAGCTCCGATTTGAATCGCTTCCTGCACCGCTGAAACGAGATCACAACCTTCATCCCTGAGATGGGTGGTATAAATACCACCATAATCGGCTGCAGTTTTCGCTAAAGCAATCAATTCTTCAACGTTCCCATACGCAGAAGGCGGATAGATCAACCCTGAAGAAAATCCCCGGGCTCCAGCCTCCATCGCTTCTGATAGTATGTTCTTTGCTTCAGTTAACTCCCCGGGAGTCAATTGTCGATCTTGATAACCAGCAACCGCCTTTCTGATCGCTCCATGGCCTATCAGCGGCACTATATTTACAGCCGTAGGGTTTGCTTCCAGTACTTCCAAAAATTCAGGATATTCATCCCAGCTTAAAGCAAGCTCAAAATCTACCAGATCTTCAAGCAGCATATCCCGGCCAGCTTCTCTAATAGGCGCAGGAGAGGAGCCACAATTACCGATCACTTCTGTAGTTACACCCTGCTGAATTTTGCTGGCTGCCCGACCTGAGGCCAGTAAATTAAGATCAGAATGGGTGTGAGCGTCAATCAAACCAGGTGCTAGAACTAAACCTTCTCCTTCTACGACCCGAGAAAAGTCAATTCTTTCTTCTCTATTTTTGCTTAATTCACCTGGAATTATCGATTCTATCAAATTTCCTGCCACAGTCAGGCTCCCCTTAAAAGCAGATAAGCCTGTGCCGTCTATAATTGTTACATTTTTTATCAAAAGATCTACCATTTAACCTTCACCCTTATTCCCAGATATTTTTGATCTCTTTTAAACCATTAATTTTAGTAATACCAAGTCCAGCTGCGTCCGCATTGAACAGCTTATTGATTTGATAATGTATTCCACCACTTACTCCATCTTCACCGATTAAGAAGGGGGCATCCAAATCAAGTCTGGTAATATTTTCAGAAGCTGATGCTACAGCTGCAGCAGCAGAAACTGATATCCTACTTTCCAGCATACTCCCTAACATACATTCTACCCCATAATTGCGGGCAAGAGAAGCAATTTCTAAAGCGGTAGAAATACCCCCTGTTTTCATCAACTTAATATTTAAATAGTCACATGCTTGCATTTCCAACAACTTTAGCCCATCCTGTAGAGAAAATAAACTTTCATCTGCCATTATCGGAATTTCTACATTATCCTTAACCTGTTTTAACCCTTTGAAATCCCTGGCTGCTACTGGCTGTTCAACCAGTTCGATGTTAAGTCCTGCCTCGGCAAATGCCTCGATGGTCTGAATAGCCTCATAAGTCGTCCAGCCCTGATTAGCATCAAGGCGCAGGGCTACTCCTTGTCCCACAGCCTCCCGGACTGCTTTAACCCTGGCTAAATCTACTTCTGGCCCTACCCCAACCTTCAACTTTAGAGTTTGAAATCCTGCTTCAACCGCTTTTGTGGCTGCTGCTGCCATCACCCGGGGGGTATCTACGCTGATAGTCAAATCAGTAATTAGATCTTTTTTACGCCCTCCTAGATATCTATACAGCGGGAGATCCTGTATCTTACTATTTAAATCATAAAGAGCAATCTCAGCAGCTGCCTTTGCGCTTGTATTATGTACCGCAGCTCCTTGAATGTTCTGCAGAAGGTAATTTAAATCAAGACAGTTCTGATCTTTTAACTTAGGCCAGATCTGATCGCGCAGGGTGCTGGCAATACCCGGAATATTATCACCGGTAATCACTTCTGTAGGCGGGGCAGCGCCAAATCCAATAACTGAATCGGTCTGCAGTTCAAACACCAACTCTTTAGCCGTATTAACAGTTCTTAAAGCAGTTTTGAAGGGATTGGCTAGAGGTATTTCTCGATAATATAATTTATAGCCGATTATTTTCATTTATTTATCAAACCTTTCCTCCTGAGATTCAGATTTTAAATACTGACCAATCATTCTGCCTATTTTAGCATGAAGAAGCCGGCCCTCGCCTGGATCTGGTAAGTGTTGAAACATTGTAACCGCAAGCAGCGGTTCAGAAGTTAAAAATAAAGATGCATCATGTTGGATGCCAGGGAGTTCCCCTGTTTTACTGGCTATCATATCCCAATCAATATCCGTTAGATAAGACAACTTGTCCCGAAACTGCTGCCGGCAGAGGATATCTCTTGCCTGAGTTCTCTTATTCTCACTTAATGGGCCCATATCTGAATCATTTTTTACCGGTGCAGCAAAGCTCAACAGCCGAGCCATCTCTCTAGCGGTCGTAGTGTTTTCTCGCCCTGCTTTTCGGGCCTGGGTGTCCATCATTAATCTCTGCAATCTCGTTTCGGAAAAATTATATTCCTTCAAGAATGAATTAACAGCTTCTATACCCAGATAATTTATTACCAAATTAGTAGCCGTATTATCACTGAGAGTTATCATCAGTTCAGCCAAATCAAGTAAGTTCAAAGAAGGCCGGGAGGATAATCTTGATAAAATTCCAGAGCCCCCCACTGCTGCTGCTTCGCCATAGCTAATCTGCTCAGCTAAATTATATTTTCCCTTATCTACTCCTGTAAATAAAGTATACAATATGGGAACCTTGATCAAACTAGCTGCCGGCATAACCTCATCTTCATTGTAGACAAAAACTCTTTCTCGAGTTATATCTTCTATATAACAACTGAATTTACCAGGTTTATCCTGTAACAGCCCCATTATTTGCTCAGCTAATTTTTCCATTCCTCTCACCCCCTGATTAAATCTATATCTCTAATTAAATCCGATAAAATTTACGCCCACAGGTTAAAGCTTCAAGGTAAGTTTTATTCTTATGCATTAGATGAGTTTCCAGTTCCATCACGAAAACACTGTGAACGGTTATCGGTTTGATCTCTTCGTTTTGGAACAGTCCGTACCCAGCACCTGCGTGGATCACATAATTACCACCATCTACTTCCCCCAGATAAACCATGACATGTCCAGGTAGGTAAAGCGGATCCCCTGGTTCGATCGCCTGAAGCTGGCGCAGCCTCTCTTCTCGACCGCCAGAGAACTCGATGATCTCACCAGCAGCTCCCTCTTCCTGAGGTCTCCCCGCATCTCGGGGAAGTAACATCCCTGCCTGGCGGTAGATGTCAAAAACAAGGCGGGAACAATCGCGCCGGTGAAACAGCCCTCCCCAGCCGTATCTTTCACCTAAAGATTTAAAAGCAGCGGTTAACAAAGACCTCCTGGTTAGGTGAGAATACCCGGTTTGGACTGACGCCGAACCAGCTATTAAAGCAGGAGAAAATTCAAGTTTTTGCGTATCCGGATCAGCAGTTGGAACTCTCACTACATAACAGCCTGTGGGAGCCTGTCCGTGCCTGGATCCTTCCGGCAGCTCAGCAGGAACTTCAGGGTCAGCAGCCAGAGGCAGACTATCTCCCTGTTGTAAAAATAATCCACCGATCTCAGGCCGAAACGGATTAGGTTCTGTTTCCAGATGACTCCCAGTTACCACCAGGCGGGGCTGAGCTTTCAGATAAGAAATAACTTCTTCCCTCGTGGAAGCGAGAGCAAGTTGATTTCTCTGGACCCAGCCCGAATAAATTTCACTCTGAACGAATGCCCAATTTTGAGATTTATCTATATGCCATATCTGGACAGGACTGGCAGCAGGCAAAGCTGTCAACTGAAAAAGATCTACATCTATTGACTCCGGGGAGCGGGCCGCTATATCTGTGGTCGGGAAAGCCCGGATTGAAACTCTAGCAGTAGTGAGAGCGGGGGTACCTGATACTACATCTGGAATTAAATCAAGATTTAGATTATCAATGATTTGTTTTCGCCAAACCTTAGGATGAGGGCTGCCCTCCTGGGCATATAATTGACCCTGGGGAAATTGAGCAGGCAGAGAATAACCTGCCATTAAACCTTTTACTTCTTTCTGAGTTAATTCTTTTCGCATATAAACAAAAGGAGTATATTCACGAGCTAATTCTAGCCGTTCCATCCTCCCGTAAGTCCTCTCTTGATATGCTTCTATCGCATCGGCATCCAATAAAATTTTATCAGCATTTATTCCAGCCTGGTTCAGCCAAAATTCAACGTCTAACATTTCAGCAGTAACGCGTGGTGGTAAATAAGAATACAACTTATTAGCCCCCTTTCCGGAAATTTAATACCCTGGAGGTACTCTATCATGACGATAAAGATCTGCTGTAGTTTCTCTGGCAATGATTAAATGGGATGCACCCTGGTTAACCAGAACGACCGCCGGTCGGGTGAGACCATTATAATTACTTGAAAGAGCATAAGTATATGCACCTGTGGCAGGAATAGCCAGGATATCTCCTCTTTCTGGGTGAGGTAACATAGCGTCTTCAATTAAAATGTCACCGGATTCACAACATTTGCCTGCAATCGTGACTTTAGTATCAGCTGCATCCTCACTTCGATTAGCTAGAAAAGCTTCATATTCAGCCCCATACAGAGCTGGCCGGATATTATCGGCCATGCCTCCATCAACAGCAACATACGTCTTAATTCCTGCTATCTCCTTAATACTCCCGACGGTATAAAGACTTGTTCCTGCACTCCCAACAATCGAACGTCCTGGTTCTAACAAAAGGCGAGGGAGGGGGTAAGATTCTCGTTCACAGGTTGCCACCAATTCTTCCCCTATTTCCTGAACCAAACTAGCGATATCAACTTTCGGATCACAAGATTTTTCGGGAACCCCGAAACCTCCTCCTAAGTTTAGCTTTTCTACCAAAATTTCTTCCTGCTGACGAAGTTCGATCATAAATTTTAATAGGACCCAGATCAATTCTCTAAAAGCTGATACATCATATATCTGAGAACCGATGTGAGCATGGATCCCTCTAAAATTCAAATTTTCATCTGCTTCTATGCGCAGAATCAGCTCCAGAGCCTGGCCGGTTTTTATACTGACCCCAAATTTTGAATCAGCCTGGCCGGTCCTGATAAATTCATGAGTATGCGCAGATATGCCCGGGGTAGTCCTCACTATGCAGTCAACTACCACGTCTGCCTCTGCTGCCAGGGCACTTAATAGTTCTGCTTCATCATCATTATCTACGATAATCGTCCCTACACCTTGTTGAAGAGCCTGTTTCAATTCAAGCCTACTCTTATTATTACCATGCATATAAATCTTTTCAGGAGGAAATCTACCTGCTATAGCCCGGCCGAGCTCCCCGGCCGAAACTACATCAAGACTCAAACCACTATCGGCAACAATTCTAGCCATGGCGGTAGCTAAAAAAGCTTTACTAGCGTAAATTATATCTGCTCCCCCAGGATAAGTCTTAACTGCTTTCTTAAACTTAGCTATATTCTGCCTTATTTCTGTTTCATCATAAACCAGGAGGGGTGATCCAAAATCCTGCATCAATTTTACTACGTTAACTCCCCCAATAGTTAATATACCTTCCTGGTTTATCATCATAGTTTCTGTCAGTAACAATGTCTACATCTCCTTTATGTAAATCTTCTGGACTAGTTCCTCATCATTGATGAACTAGTACCGCTATTATAATCCATAAATGATAAAAAGTCAACCGGTGGTTACTTTTCTTTTAACCCCCAATATTTTTTTATGTCGGCTATAATATTTTCGATGTGTACAACCATAGCTTCTTCTACTTTATTGGGGTCTCCGGTCTTTAAAGCGTTAACTATCCGGGCATGATCATCCACAACTGTGGAGCCCACGATGGTTCTCATCTGCTCCAGAACGGGGGAATAATACTCATTATTTCTGATCATCTTCAAAGCAGCTTCCAAAAAACTATTCCCGGCAATCTCGGCCAACTTCTTATGAAATTTCATGTCCTCTTCGCCCCTACTTACCCCACTTTCAAAATATTTGTGGTGTCGGTCAATAATTTCCTGTAATTCAGTAATATCTTCGTTATCTATATTTCCCACAGCCAAGCGAGCAATTTCTTTTTCGATCGCCCTCCTGGCAATAAGCATATCCAGTAGTTCCTGCCTTTTCTCGATTTTAGTTAGATCAAGAAATTGATTGATGGTCTCTTTCATCTGCCTATTTTGTTCATACTTCTGTAATGCTTGCTCGCCCCGAGAAGTTAAAATTCGACCTCGATAAGGTTTTTTCTCTGTAAATCCCCTTTCGTCCAGATGACGAAGGATCCGGCCGATCGTCGCCTCACTAAAGGACTCGTACTCTCGAGAAATCTGTTGACTAATTATCCCTGAGCCTACTGGTCCTTCCAGGGAATTAATTATATTAAGAATCTCATATTCTTTTGCTGATAAATCCCATTTAGACATTAAGTCTCCTCCTTTTCATCCGGGAAAGACCTGCGCGAACAAGGTCCATAGAAAAAGTAGATTTGTAGCCATCTGTTACAACCAACCACTGGTTTTGCTGAAATGGTGATTTAGCCTGAAGCCCAACCGGCAAGGGGTAAAGAAAATCAACATGATGCATCCTTTCGGCATTCCAACTGGTCCCTGAACCAGCTAAATAAGGACCGATCAACTTTTCTGCATAAGCAGTCGGCGTCAAAGTTGTGATATGATGCAGCATTACCCTGCTGCCATAGCCTGGAAGAGGATCTTGAGCCGGTCGATATAGTTCTCCCCGATACTCTAAAATTCTTCCTGCGGGTCGAGCATATCGCCCTATCGCTACAGGGGAGCTCGGGTGCAGATGCCAATCAGCGGACAATAGATCTTTAGCGTAGTAGAGCTGGAGTCTAGTATCATCCCAGGTTGTAAAGAGCCACCAAAAACCCTTATAATAGATTATACTACTATCTCGATATCTTTGTCCAGAGAGCATCACCTGTACCGGCTCCCATTTTAATGGAAAATTGCTGGCTTGATACAATGTTACCGTTTTACTTTGATTCATCTCTGGCAGCATATAATACTGATCTTCATGAGAAAATACCCAGGGATAAGAGAGATGCCAGGGTGTAGAAAGAATTATTCTTTGGTAGGCGAAGTCAGTCCCGTCGGAACTGATCGCTAAACCAATCTCTCCCTGGCCTGAATCGAGATTGAGCACTTCAAAAAAGAGATAATATTTATCCTCTGCCTTTATGATGAATGGGTCTGCTACAAAACTGGCCCGGCAGTCATCTATATCTGCCGCGGTGATGATAGGATTTCCTGGTAATTCAACAAGCTGGCCGAGAGGGGTGCCTCGATACAAACCGATGCTCCATTTCCTCCCTTTCCGGGTGATAGGACCTGAAGAAAGCCCCTTGCCCGGTCGACGCAGACGAATTTTTTTTACAAAATTACTTAACACTAAAATCAACTCCTGATATTTTTAAATAAATAAAGGAAATCTTTTATTTTTACCTAATTATATTATTACAGTTAGATTCCGTTAAGCAAAGAAGGGGAAAAATTATGGACATATCTGCTATCATACCAAGTGGAATATTTATCCTCAATTTTATATTTATAATTTTACTTATCTTTTTTGAAAGAAAAGACCCTTCTGCTACCTGGGCCTGGCTTTTAATCCTCACATTGATACCCGTTGCCGGTTTTGTTCTCTATTTATTTTTGGGGCTTACTCCAAGAAAAAAACGGGCTTTTCAGCGAAAACAGGAAATTGATAACGTACAGAAAGTAATTTTTGCTGAAAACAGCACCTCTCTTGCTGAAGCTGATTCAGATTTTGATCACTTAGAAGAAGGGATAATCAGGCTGGCTCTAAAAAATAAAAACCCTGCCCTGGTCGGTTATAATAAGGTGCAGATTTATACCAATGGGAGCGATAAATTTGCTGACCTTTTCAATGATATCCGCAATGCAGAAAAATACATCCATTTAAATTACTATATTATCGATGATGACCAGCTCAGCGAAGAGTTCCTGGACTTACTGGTCGAAAAAGCTAAAGAAGGCTTAGAAGTCAGGCTGCTCTATGATCGCATGGGGTGTCGAAATATCTCCAAACACCATCTCAACATCCTGGAAGATGCCGGAGGAAAAGCCGTTCCCTTCGCTCCCTTCGTATTAGATATCAACTACAGAAATCATCGGAAAAACGTTGTCATTGACGGCCAGATCGGTTATATTGGTGGAATGAATGTAGCCAATGAATATATCGGTAAATCAGATAAATTTGGCGACTGGCGCGATACCCACCTGCGTATAAAAGGAGAAAGTGTCGATAGTTTACAGCATCGGTTCCTTTTGGATTGGAACTTTGCTACCAGTAGAAACATCATCGACCAAAAAAAATATTTCCCGCCAAAAAAAGAAAAAGGCAGTTCGGCTGTGCAGATAGTTTCTAGTGGGCCCGACTCTAAAGAAGAAGAAATAAAAGCCTTGTTTCTCAAGATGATATATGGGGCTGAACAAAATATATTCATCCAGACCCCTTATTTCATCCCCGACCAGGCCATGTTAGAAGCCCTCCAGGTGGCTTCACGTTCTGGAGTCGATGTAAGGATAATGATCCCGGATCGATCGGATCATCCTTTTGTATATGCGGCTAATAATTCATTCGTAGGCCAGATGCTCGAATCTGGCGCCCGCTGTTATAGATATACCCGAGGATTCCTGCATAGTAAAACTATCTCTGTAGACGGTAGAATCACCTCCATTGGAACTACCAACATGGATGTAAGGAGCTTTAAGTTGAATTTTGAAATAAACGCATTTATTTACGACAGAGAGGTCACTAACCTGCATGAAGATATCTTCAGAAATGACTTAAAAAATTCGATCGAAATCACCCAGGAACTCTACGAAAATAGAGGCTGGTCCATGAAAGTTAGAGAATCAATATCCCGCTTAATCTCCCCTATCTTATAAATTGATGTACTTCGTCTGGATTTCGAACTCCTCTCCCACTTCCCGGGCGAGGAGTTTTTGATATTCTGCCAGTTGAGCAGCCGACTTAACTGCCCCACTCTTAAAATCCAGAATAATTATCTCTTTATCCTCTTTATCAACCAGTAGTCTATCTATCCGCCTGCTTTCCCCTGCATCTGTTTCCAAAACATATTCACTTAAAATTTCATACTTAGGCGAAAAATATTCAGGGTTATTGTTAACAAACTTCTCCGCCCGCTCGATCAGTTTACTGGTCATCTTTCTCCCCAGAATATTACCGTACCGGGCCAGAACCAACTTTCTCGCTAACTCCATTTCCCGCTCCTGACCATGTTTTACATTTTCCATAAAATAATGTAAGGCCAGGCCAACGATCCTATTTTGAGCCCGAGTTAAGTTTAACTCGAAATCTTTAGCCTCTCTGGCTTGAATGCTTTCAGCAGTATCGGGCCAGTCAGGTTGAAAATATTTATCCAAATTAATCGAAGCGGCTGCCTCATCCGGCTCAGGTTCTGGATAAATTATCTCACCCTGCTGCCAGGGGATAGTCAGCTCAACAAGTGAATTCTGTCCTGTCGCCCTGAGCAGGGCGGGTTCGTAAAAATTATAACTGTCATTACTCTCCCAGGAAAGACCCCCGGAAATGTCCAGCTTGCGGGGGGTATCTATATATATAAATAGATTATCAACAGGCCGGGTGAGGGCTACATACAGATTATTTATCTCCTCAGCCAGTTCCCTCTCTTCTTCTTTCTCCAGGAATTTAAAATCCAGCCACTGGAGAAGCCTGGTCTGACTGGAAGTAAGTAATAAATGGTCTTCTACGATCTCGTAATCATCAGAAAAATTTAAATACAGCTTTAAACTCTCTGAACTATACCCACCCCCTCTAGTTCCTGGAGACCAATAAAAGAACTCTGTCGGAAAGGATAAACCCTTAGCTTTATGGATGGTTAAGAGTTCTACAGCGTTTTCTGCCTGCACCGCTGCCTGTTCCAGCTCAGAAGAACCAGCTTTAGTGGAAAAATGATTAAGCAGTTCTCCCAGACTGGAATTCTTCTGCATAATAGTAAAAAACCTATAAATATTTTTTAAAGCTGAACTATTATCTTTATAATAATTGACCACACCGCTTTTCCTGATTAAACTATCCACTAAAAACGGATAGGGCTGATCTTTTAAAGCTTTAATCCAATCAAGTACATTTTTTAGTTTAGTATTGGTCTGTAAAAACGATCTAAAATCAGACGCAGCTCTTCCGGCCAAATATTCAGCAAGTTCTTCCTGCTGCTTAATCAAAACCTGACAGGTCTCATGGGCCAGAGCACAGATCTCACTGCGTAAAAAAGCAAGCAGGCGAAAAATATCCGCCTGAGCAAGATATAAAATCAGATTGTACAGGGGTTCTACTGCTTGATGTTCGAGTAATTTTCCACCCTGATGCAGAATAAAAGGCACATCCCGGGCTTCCAGCGCTTCAGCGATTTCTTGAAGTTCACTATTTTTTCTTGCTAAAACTGCTATATCACCATAACTAGAAAATTCCTGGACGATCTTATCTGCTATAGCTCCAGCTAGATCCCGGGTTATCTGCTGGTTATATTTTTCAATCATTCGTTGCTTGTCTTCCGGGTAATTTTGAAACGTCTTAGTTGCTGTGTTGATCTCGGCTGAACTTCCTCCAACCAAAACTTCCACGTAACCCCCTGTTTTTGTGGGCAGTGCCTGGACCGCCTGGTACTCCCAATCAGCCTGTAAATCTGCAAAAAATTCATTTACAAAATTTAAAATCTCCTGGCGGCTCCTATAACAAATATCCAGGGATTCCACTTCTCCGCCGGTAATATCGGGGAGCCTAAGAAAAAGTTCCTTTTCCCCATCGCGCCAGCCATAAATTGACTGTTTAGCATCGCCCACAGCGATTAAAGACCGCTCCCCCTGCAGTAATCTCTGTAATATCTGCCACTGTAATACACTGGTGTCCTGGAACTCATCGATGAATAACGTTTTTATCTGATTTCCTAATAACTGACCTAAATATTCCATCAAATCTTCCCCGGGAAGATCTATATCTTCCTGGATCAGATAATTGTAGGTGAAATTAGCAATATCCTGATGAGTAAATTTCCGCTGCTTAAGCTTCAGCCGATCGTAAACTTGAAAAATATCTGCAGCCAAATCTAAAATTCTAGTTTGAGCTGGGAGAACCTCCTGGCTAAATATCTCCTGAGCCAGTCCGCTCTGAAAATCTCGATATGCTTCTAGCAGTTCTTCTTTATACGGTTTTAATTCTTTTTTGCGAAATTTGTTGCCGTTCCAGCAGGTATCGTCTTTCAAGAATAAATCAGACTGGCTATAAATGTATTCCTTTAATATTTTTTCAGAAACTCCCCGTTCTTTTAATCTAAAAATATGTGCCATCTCGCTCTTGTATTTAGCAGTAAACCAATCTCTATTTAGCTCTTCTCCCCGAAAATCAGCAGCTTCCTGTAAAATATCCATAAGTTCATTCCACTGAGATATAAAGTCAACTCTTTGTTCAAACTTATCCTGACCAGTACGATTATCTTCGATCAAAAGATACTTCCAGCGATTATGAAGGATCTCCTGGATGAAATTAAGGGGAATCTCAAAATCTCTGCTGATCTGACTCCCCAGTAGATTTTCGATCGTCTCAACTCTCTCCGGAGAAGATATGAATCTGCGGAATAATTCTTCTGTAATCTCCTGGTTTTCTTCGCTAGAAATGATCTCATAATTATATAAACCATGATAGGGTGCAACTATCTCCCGAAAAAGAATATTTAAAAAGCTATCGATAGTATATATATTGATCATTTCTTTTTCTAACAGCATCTGCCGGTAAGTTGCATTAAGCCTGGTATAATCGAAGCTTAAACCAGGCTTAATTTTAATCAGGCTCTGCCAAACCTCGGCCTCCTGTCTGCCCTCAAGAAGTTCGGCGATCTGGGCAAAAATTCTTTCCCTGATTTCTGCTGTAGCTTTACGGGTGAAAGTTAATACCGCTATTTCACTAAAATCTCTACCCTGGAGTATAGAAGAAATATATTCCAGAGAAAGACGATAAGTCTTGCCCGTACCTGCACTTGCCTTGAGAATTCTACTATTCTTTGAAATCATACTTCCACCACCCGACAAACAGCCAAATAAGGACAGCGCTGACAGCGCGACTTATAAATTCGAGTATAATAGTCTGAGTTGAAAATATCCTCCAGCTGTTCTGTAATTTTTGCAGCCATTTTGTCTTCCTTACCCTGGTTGCCCTGTTCAAATTGCTGACTAATAATATTGTAAATGTACTTATCTGGGCTCAGAGGATGAAAATTATCCTCTCCCTCCCGCTTATTTAGCAGTAAAGAATAAAAATCTAACTGTTCCGCCGAGCCAGAGCCACTTTTGAAGTCGATAATATAAGCCTTATCCTCCCTTTTAAGTAATAAATCAATTCTTCCGTTCAGATAAACCTGGATATCCCCATTTTCATAAAAATAATCTTCCTTAAGATCGGGACTATACTCTAAATAATACTGCCATTCCCGACCTTTCCCTTCAGCTTCAACCAGTGGAAGGCGCTGAAGTAACCCGCCAAGGAAATTTTCTACCGCTTCAACCAACCTTGGCTGCACTAACTGGTGATAGTAACCAGAAAATCTCTGATCATAAAACAATCTGTATCGGTATATCAAAGCTTCAACCTGCTCCGAAATAAAGCTTTCATCAATATTTATCTCTCGCTCTCCAAGCAACCACTGCCAGTTTAACTGGTCCAGAACATTTTCCATTAGTTCATGAACCATAATCCCAAAAAGTTTAGGATTCATAGCTTTAGCTGGAAGTTCCAGGGCAGGCTCGAAGCCCAGGATATGTTCAAGATAATAACGGTGATAGCAATCTTTTAAAGTCCTATATTTATAGTAAGTAAGGCTTGTTTTACCGCCAGTTTCTTCAGCAACGTTCTGAAATAAATCTTCAGTAAATTCCTTTCTGTGGTAAGGTCCAAAAGAAAAGTTTTGCCCGGAGCCAAAGGTGTTTACCAAAAGAGAATCATAATCTTTATTCGTCACAGGGGCGGTGTTATACTTAAGCTGATAATTATACTGGATCTCCTCCAGCATAGAACCAGGAGATATATTTTCATCCTGATTATCCAGCGCAAATACTGCCGCCTTCTCTGCAGTGAATATGTGCCGAAAGAAGTTATACCGCTGCCGCTTTTGATAATCTTTAGCTGTTGGAAGGCCCAGAGCTTTTCTTTGTTCACCATTTAAGATGAAGGTCTGTCCCCCCCCGGCAGCGAACTCACCCTGGCTGGCATTAATGATAATTAATTCCTGTCGTTTCACCGCGGGCGCAAGTTCTAGATCCAGCATCTTTAATCTATCCGCAGGACTATCAAGGCTGCTCTTTAACTTTTTATAACCAAGATAATTTAAAACTAATTTAAGTAAACCGGCCGCTGGTTGGGTATATAGATTCTTCCAATCCTTGATCAAATCTAACTCAGCAATGGTGGCCAGCTCTAAAATCCCATCAAAAATTTGGTCTATTTCATTTTGAAATCTCGGATCTTCCAAACTGGCAATATCCAATCCATCAATATAGTGGAGTAAGCTGGTTAGATCTTTAAAGCCGGCCAAACTTTGCAGGGTTTCATATACAGGCATTAAGGCCGGGATCTCCTTCTTTATCCCCTCCTGGTCAAGATAGAAATATCCAGCAGAGATCAAAGCGGTCAACTGCCTTTTCACGGATTCATCCAGGGCGAAATACCGTTTGAAGACAGGGTAATTCAAAATCTCAAGCAGATCAGACGCAGGCAAAAGGCCGACTTTTTGCCTGGTAAAAGGAACAAGCAGGCGATGTAAGCACTCCAGAAACTTAGCAGGAGCAGATCCAGAAAATTGAAGCGATGTCTGAATATAGATTTCTCGTTCCGATAGATATCCAGCGTAATTTTTTCGGCTTAAATTCGGTGAAATAAAATCAGCCTGCCTTTCTTCTCCTATTTTAAGTGCTGAAGCCAGCTGCAGCAGATCATCACCGGCTGTATAAAGCTCCAGTTCGGTGGGTAATTCCTCCGGGAGGGTAAGCTGTTTTAAGCACAGATCTTCTTCTCGATAATCTTCAGCGGAGAGCTGCAGATAAGCTGTAATATTAAAGTTCTCGTCTAATCGTCTGATCACCTCTTTTTCCAGAGGAGAAACGGCAATCGGATTTATTAAAACGATCTTTGCAAGATCTGACAAAGCGGCCGGGTTGAAGTTCTTCAATTGATATACTAAAGACCGGTCAGTGTACTGGTGAGCCTGAAGCCATTCAACATACCTTTCTCTAAGAGACTTAAACACGTTTAACCGCTCCTGCTGCCAGCCTTCTAGCTCTGGTAAGTCCCGCACCAGGTACTCACTCATCTCTAAATAAAAGTTATTGAAGCGAGCCGAAAACTCCAGTACATCATTATAATCATTAATATTTAAGGTCTCTTTTTCTGACTTTGTCAATAACTGATAGATGATAAGAGAAAGTTTTTCTTCTTTTAAGGTAAGTTCCGCTACCGGAAAAACCAACTCTTTCAGTTGCGGCCAGAGTAAAAATTTACTTTGCTGGACCAGGGGCTCCCTATTATACTTGCGATAAACTTTATTAGCTTCTCTTAAATCGCCTGTATGAGCACATACATATAGAGCAGATTCCTCCTGGACTGCCGTTTCGAACAAATCAGACTCGTAATCCAGATAATTAAAATTCATTCTCTACCTCCTGGCTAACCTGCCGGTTTAAGATTTAAAAGCCACCCTCGAGGGTGGCTTAAATATTAGTTCTCGTAACTGCCGACAACACCATCATATTCCCGATCAGAGCTCTCCCCTTCAATTCTAATCACCATCTTAACTGGTACGGCCACTATCATTTGACCTGGCCTCTGGATCCATCCCATCTGCTCATGGATATCCAGAGGTACTATTTCTTTAGAAAGACGATGCAGTCTTACTCTGTTATTGTCATATTCAAGGCGGGCTTGATATTCTTCGCCCTGCCACCGAAACTTAAATTCCTCTATACCATCCTCGCGAGGAAATTCCTGGCGAAAAAGTTCTTCTCCCCCCTGTTCAACTACAAGATCATATTCACCATATTCCGGCTGAAAAACTATCGGCAGGAGAATACCGACAAGAGAAAATATCAAAAGAAAAATGACCAGAACTATATCAGCGGTTGTCATTCTGGTCAGTAAATTTTTTAAACTCTGCATTTATATTTACCCCACTTCGACTGCATTAATTAACTCCTCTTGTAAAGCTTCCCACTGCTGCTGGAAACGCTCTTCCATCTGTTGTCTGGCCTGTTGAAGCTGCTGGCGCGTACCCTCGTCCAGATTACCTACCAACTCCATCAGGTTGCTGGGAGCCTGACCGCTCGAACCAGCTGCCTGCCGCAGCATGTTCTCCAACTTGTTCTGCAGTTGTTCCTGTTCCTGATGATACTGCCTGACCAACTGCTGGACCTGGACCAATAAATTCTTTAAATTATCCATTTCAGGAGAATCTTTAATTTCTTCTAAAGCCAGCAAACCCTGCTCCCTCAGTTCGATTTCCTCCTCACTGGAATTCAATCCCAATGAAGACACTATTAACCTCTGAGCTTCAGCAATCCTTGCCGTCTCGCTATCAGAAAATTTTTCATACAACCCCTCGGCTCGCAGTTTTCCCTGAAAAAAGTCACCTAGGATCGGTTTTATCTCTGACTGCAGATCTAATTTGCCTGCATCAGCTTCAGTTTCTAACCTGTCAGCTCTTTCTCGAGCAATCTCGTAAGCACTTTTTATTCTATCACCCATCTTAATCAACCTCCTGTAAGATCAAAAGTTGTATTTTATATTATTCCAATACTATTTTATCAAACAAACAGGGTAAAAAACAAGCATAAATTTAAAACCTCCAGCCGGGATGGAAATCCCAGCCGGAGGTAAATAAGATCTCTCTTTCTATAATCTAGCTTAACTAATTAGAAAGATCTATCTCATAAATTCCCCATCCGTCTTCATCTGTTTCCAGATACTTAATATTATTCAAGTTTAGTTCATCCAGATAATCAGCAGCTTCGGGGCTGGAACGATAGATAATCTGGCCCTCTACATCAACCGGTCTAATCCTCCAGTTATCAGTAGGAACCGGATTGACCGTGCCTTTTTCTTCGATATATCTAATTATCTGCTGTCTATTTATATCAGTGGTAGCCAATTCCAGATTTTCTTCGGTCATGTGAGGGAATTCGCCTCCACCAGAGCCTCTGTAATTGTTGGTGATTACGAGGAATTCCATATCTTCAGTCAAAGGTTCGCCGTTGTAAGTCGCTTCAGCAACCCTTTCCCCTTCAGGCTGGGTAACGTCAAAGGCATACTCTATGCCTTCAATAACGTCGTAATTATATGCCGGCATTTCGTAATTAACTAAATGCTGGGTTTCAGCAGAATCTGGATCGATCTGATTAAAGTTCTCGGCAGATCTTTCCAGCCAGTCGATAACCTGCTGACCATTAAGGCGCATTACATAAACAGTATTCGGGTAGATATACATATCGGTAACATCACCGATGTTTACATCGCCTTCAACATGGGTGAAGTAATCAGGTCCTTCGCGGCCGGCAATAAATGGAGCTGCTGCTGATAATACAGGGACATCTGCATCTAGTTCCTGCTCAGCATACCAGAGTTGAGCTTCATTTACTATCTGAGTAATAGATGAGTCTGAAACTCTGGCAAAGAAAGAATTGATCCTTCTTTCTGTTTCACCGATTGGAGTTCTGACATATTCTACTGTCTTCTCATGAATATCTCTGGCGATATCTTCTACCATTTCCGAAGATGGAGTGTCCTCTTGAACTCTTCTGACCTCTGAGCGTCCGTCGGCTACT